>CABROZ010000016.1 GCA_902472795.1 uncultured Bacteroides sp.
TTTGCAGCCGCCCTTGAATACTACCAAAAGGCAGAAGCCATACAGCCCGAAAACAAGAATATCATTTTCGCCATCGGCAGTTGTCTGGCCGAACTTGAACGCTACGACGAAGCACTTCAGCAGTTCTTCAAGCTGGACTTTATGGAAAACAACAGCCTGAAAGCCTGGAGAGCCATCGGATGGTGTTCGTTTGTCAGCGGCAAGTACCAGCAGGCCATGAAGCATTACGAGAAAGTGATTGCCGCCCAACCGGTTGCCACCGACTATCTGAATGCCGGACACGTTGCCTGGAAATTAGGTAACCTCGAAAAAGCATGCGAATACTACGGAGAAGCAGTCACCGCATTCGGAAGCAAAGAAACCTTCCTCGACATGTTCGACAAAGACAAATCCGTACTATTGAAGCAAGGCATTACAGCCGAAGATATTCCATTGGTACTGGATCTAATCTGACCCAGATTTCCAATAACATCCAATCGCTATCCATGCGACTTTATTTTCCCAGTTAGGCAATAATATTTTCCTAACTGGGAAATTATTTTTTCCTAACTGGGGAAAAAACAAGCTATGCCTGTCATTTCATTTTCGCCAAAATCCGGGGGAAGAAGAATGCAAAAATCAACGTACAGCAAATGGCAGCCACCGCATCGGATATTCCTTCGGCTGCAAACACACCCGTTACGCCCATCCACCGCGGCAGCAACAGTGCTAACGGAACCAGCAAGATAACCTTACGAAGCAAAGCGATAAAGATGGATATACGTGCCTGCCCCAATGCCACAAACATATTCTGGCACGCACGTTGCAAGCCGAAGATGGTCATTCCGGCCAGGAAGATGGGCATCGAACGGGCTACCGTTTCGGTCAGACGGGGATCGCTGGTAAAGACAGCTGAAACCAACGTAGGGAAAAGTATCATGAGTAACACCAGCAGAAAGTTGAAAAGGAACATCACCGTTACAGCCACCTTGAAGCAGGCTTTTACCCGTTCGCGGTCGCCATGACCGTAATTGTAACTGGCTACGGGTACAAATCCCTGCGCAAAACCGGTCAGCGGCACACTGACACACAGCATAGCTGCCTGCATCACAGCCAGCGCACTGACGTAGATATCGCCATAATGCTCCAGACTGCCATTCAGGACAAATCCCACCAGACTCTCGGTACTGGCCATGATGAAAGGAGAAAGCCCCAAAGCCAACGTAGCTCCCACAATGCGCCGATCCAACTTCATGTAGCGGCGTTCTAGACGCAAGGAAGCCTTTTGCGAGGTCAGAAAACGCAATACCCACATCGCACTGCATGCCTGCGACAGGATGGTAGCCAACGCTGCTCCCTTTACTACCGTATCAAAGACGAATATGAACAGCGGGTCGAGTACAATGTTGAGCACAGCCCCAATGACCACTGACCACATGGCTACCCCCGGCCGGCCCTGACAATTAATGAACAGGTTCAGCCCCACCACAGTCTCAACAAACAGGGTCCCCAACAGATAGACCGACAGGTAATCGACTGCATAAGGCAATGTATTGGCCGAAGCACCGATAGCCAGCAGAATAGGTTCCATAAAGATATAGGAAATGGAAGATGTGATGACCGCAAACAGCACCAGCAGCACAAACCCGTTACCCAATATCTTCTCGGCCCGTTCGCGATGGTTCTGTCCCAAAGCGATGGAAGCCAGCGGCGCACCGCCTCCCCCTACAATGGAGGAAAAAGAGGATATCAGAATGATGATGGAACTGGTCACTCCCACCCCGGCCAAAGCATCGGTGCCGATACCGGGAATATGACCGATGTACATGCGGTCCACCAATGTATAAAGCAAATTGACCAACTGGGCTGCCACCGCCGGCAAAGCCATACGAAATATCAGCGGAAGCATCGGGTCGGTGCCAAGCCTCTCTTCGTAACGGGTATCCATACGTTCTCCTACTCCAATGATTCGTTAACTTATCCTTCTGTTTGCATGCGTTTACCAAGCCTGGAAAGGCATGCTCTTCATCCTTATTATCCGATTGACTTCAGTTCGCGATACAGGCGCTGTACCGGAAGCCCCATGATATTGAAATAACTGCCCGAGATATTTTCCACTCCGATAAAGCCGATCCATTCCTGTACTCCATACGAACCGGCTTTGTCCATCGGCTGAAAACGATCGACATAGTAAGTGATTTCTTCTTCCGTCAACGGTGCAAAACGCACCTCTGTCTGTGCTGAAAAGCTGCGTTGCCAGTCGGTCGTAGTGATGCAGACACCCGTAAACACTTCGTGCGTACGTCCCGACATATCGCGAAGCATCTGCAACGCATCTTCCCTGTCCCTGGGCTTGCCCAGCACCCGCCCGTCCAGCCAGACAATGGTGTCGGCCGTAATCATCAGTTCGCCCGGCTGCAACATAGTCCGATATGCATCCGCCTTTTCTTTCGAAATATACAGCGGTATGTCTGCCCCCTGCAGCGTCGGCGGATAGGATTCGTCCACGTCAGGCAAGGTACGTATTTCGTAGTCGATGCCAAGTCCCGACAACAGTTCTTTACGGCGAGGTGAATTGCTTGCCAGTATCACTTTGTATTTTTTCAGATTGTCCAGCATATGTAGATATAAATAATGAAGTTTAAAGAAATGAATGAAACCCGAGAAGTCACAAAAGCGTTAGAACGTATATTTACCATCCGAACGCTTTCTCGTCGGCCAGCCACAATCCCTGAACCTTCAACACCTGTTCTACGATGTCGCGCCCACAGCCGTAGCCGCCATCAGCATAGGATATGTAGCGAGAAACAGCCTTTACTTCAGGAACTGCGTCCTTGGGACAACAGGGAAGTCCGCACGTACGCATCACCTCCAGGTCGGGAATGTCATCGCCCACATACAGAATTTCTTCATCCTTCAATCCGTGACGATCGCGGAAATCCCGATAATCGTGAATCTTGACCGAAGAGCCCAGATAGATATTGTCGGCCGACAAGCCCAACGACAGGAAACGCTTCCGCACGGCTTCCGTCTTTCCACCGGTGATGATACCCAGCAACACTCCCTGCTTGGCTGCCAGATGCAGGGAATAACCGTCCTTGATGTTGACGGTTCTCATCGGCTCGCCTTCCACACTCATCGGTATCACATTGGCACTCAGCACTCCGTCCACATCGAACAGAAGTGCCTTAATTTTTTTCAGATCGTAATTTATCGTACTCACAATGAAGAAGATTTTATTCTTTTGAACTTTGATGAATGCTTTCACTTATCAGCCGGTACAGTTCCTGCAACCGGGGTTCGTCGGCCAACATCTGCAGATGACCGTTAATGACGTTCTCGTCGTAACGTATGGCCGGTCCTGTCTGCGCAGCCTTCGGCTCCAGTTCGTGTACCTTGCGGGCCGTCTCGTCAATCAGGGGCAACATCACATCAAACGGCAAATTGTACTTTTTCAACAACCTGTCGGCCAGTGCATACATGTGATTTGTAAAGTTGCAGGCAAATATAGCTGACAAATGCAAGCTTTTGCGTTGTTCGGACGAAGCCTCGAATACCTTCACCGACAATGCAGCCGCCACTTCTTTCAGGAACTGAGTGTTTTCGGGCGAAGAACCTTCGACAAAAATGGGAATATGACTGAAATCCACTTCCCGCTGTTTGCTAAACGTCTGCATCGGATAGAATACCCCGTAACGTTCTACATGCCCTTCCCATACATTCATCGGGATACTGCCTGCCGTATGTACCCACAAAGCCTTTTCTTTTCCGACCACCATACGCGGCAACAACGGTACCAGTACAGCATCCTTCAGCGAAACAATGTACAACTTGGCATCTTTTACCACTTCCGACAACTCGGTCGTATATTCAGCTTCTACTACCTGCGCCAGTCCCTGAGCCGACTCACGGGTACGGCTATATACCTGCACGATGCGGAATCCCTTCCGATAAAGGGCTTTCGCCAGATTAGTAGCCAAATTTCCGGCTCCAATCATTACAATCGACGTATCTTCAATACTTCTTCTTGCCATACAACTCTCCTTTTTCATCTTGTTGCCAACCAATACAGAATAGCTCCCAACACCAATAAAGCCAATGGGAGCAAATAAGCAGACATCGTACCCAACAGAGTCGTAATCAGATTGAAATTCAATATCAACCACAACCCAATGAGTACCAATCCTACCGATTTGTCGTGTTTGAACAACAGAAATATCACAGCCGTATAAAGCAGGAAATTATCCTTGTTCATCACCCACGGCAATCCGACAGAACCAAAATGTATCAGCTTGTCCACCAAATAAAGAATCCCGAACACAATCAGCGTAATAGCAGTAGCCTTATACGTGTCGCGGTTATTATTTGCCTTTGCAGCACTCACCGTTATTGTCCTCCGTACTTATTCAGATGTATTTTTTCCCACTGCAGATGTTCTTCAGAAAAAGGTTTTCGCTCCATACCCTTATGGCCGATAGCGATGACACTAAGCACCTGCAACTGCAAAGGAATGTCCAACAGTCCGTGGATAAACTCGTCCGACGGCATTCCGGCCGCCGTATAGCGTTCGCGCACCTGCACCCAACAGCTGCCCAACCCCATATCTTCGGCCTGAAGTTGCAGATAAATGGAAGCGATCGAAGCATCTTCAATCCAGACATCACTTGCCAAAGGATCGGCAGTAACAACTACGGCCAAAGCTGCATCGGCAATGAACTGTGCAGCCTGCTCCTTGCAGTGCGACAACTCTTTCAGCATCTCCTTATCGTCAACTACAATAAACTGCCACGAATTACTCCGCTTGGAAGTGGGGGCCATCAGCGCAGCCTTCATCAGTGTAACCACTTCGTCCTGAGTCAATTCTTCGGATGTAAACTTCCGCATGCTGCGGCGATTCTTTATCAATTCACTAAAACTTTCCATAAAAAAACGATAATAATGAAAAAGCGACAGGGCCAATCCACTGTTCAGCCACTCCGCTCTTTTGCGATAAACTTGTGCAAAGATACAAGATTATTTTCTATATTTGCGAGCAATGCCTTTGAAACTGACGACATATTATCGGGGGAACCGGATTCCTGACCTGCCCGGAAGCAATACGTTCCACTCCACGGAGCTGTTTCACATCTATGAAGCGACACCGGGCTACAGTCCTGTCCTTATCGTTGCCTCCGAGCAAGGACGACCGGTAGCCAAATTGCTTGCTGCTCTGCGGAAAAGTGTCCGCCTCTTTCCGCCTGCGATCATCAAGCGTTGCGAGGTTTACGGAACAGGGGAATATTTTGACCCCGAATCCGACAAAGAAGCCATCTTCGGCGACATGCTGAAACGTCTGACCGACGAAGCCCTGCGCGACTCCTTCCTGATAGAATTCCGCAATCTGGAAAACTCATTGTTTGGTTATAAGGCATTCCGTGCCAACCGTTACTTTGCCGTCAACTGGCTGCGTGTCCGCAATTCGCTGCACAGCATCAACCGTGTGGAAGAACGCTTCAGTCCCTCGCGCATCCGCCAGGTAAAGAAAGGACTGAAGAACGGAGCTTACGTAAGAGAAGCACATACTTCCGAAGAGATCAAGCAGTTCGCCCACATGCTGCACAAAATCTATTCTTCCAAAATACGCCGTCACTTCCCCAGCATGAGTTTCTTTCAGCACCTCGCAAACAAGATGCTGGACGACCAGCATAGCCGGATATTCATCGTCATCTACAAGGACAAGATTATCGGAGGAAGTGCCTGTATCTACTCGGACGACAATGCCTACCTTTGGTTCTCGGGAGGCATGCGCAAGACTCATGCCTTGCAATATCCCGGCATTCTGGCCGTATGGAAAGCTCTGGACGATGCCAAACAACGGAGCTACCGGCACCTGGAATTCATGGACGTTGGCCTTCCTTTCCGCAAACACGGTTACCGGGAGTTTGTGTTGCGTTTCGGCGGAAAACAAATCAGCACCCGCCGTTGGTTCCTCTTCCGCTGGAAGTGGCTCAACTGGGTGCTGAATAAAATTTATGAATGAAAAAAGACCTTTCAGAAGTTAGTATATACCTTATAACCGTGAGCCGGTACATTGACCATTGATCCTACTGTTTCCTCCTCGCCGGTAAAGTAATTGTTCCAACTGCCAGCTTCGGCCGGGAAATCCACATCGATTGCAGCTTGGGTAAAGTTGCCTACTACCACAACCCGTTTTCCTGTCACACTTTCCAATAACAGCGAGCGCCCGTCGTTCCAGTCGGATTCCCCTACCTTCCATTCAAGTAAGACACCTTCGTCGAACAGTTCTGGATGACTGTTGCGCAGCGTCATCAGGCGTGCATAGACATCATGCAGTTCCTTCCGGTCAGCATTGTCCAGATAGTCCCAACGAATGGGTTTGCGGTTCGTACGATATTCTTCGCTAACAGCAGTTCCATCCTGATTGCTGTTAATACTGAAGTCGTAACCCAACTCACCAAACTGCCAAATCATCTTCGGGCCGGGAATAGTAAGGAAGAAAGCCGTATTCAGCTGCAACTGATCCATTCGAGCAGCCAGGTCTGTAGCCAATACACCGTCACCCCACTGGCTCTGCTTGTAACCCATACGTTCTTCGTCGTGACTCTCCATGAAGCCTACCCAACCGTATGTTTTCTCATAAAGTCCGCTAAAGTCACTTCCCTCTTTATATCCCATTGCAGTCTGGCAGTAAGCATAGTTCATGTTACGCCACATGTGCATGCCGTCGGCAGCCAATTCCTGCTCTTCGCGGGCATCGCAGAAATGTTCCAAAATGACGTAAGCATCGCTCTTTGCCTGCTTGATGGCGGCATTGTAATCCTTCAGAATGGCAATGCGGCTTGCATCGTAGTTAGAAGCTGTACTTTCGTTCGAAGCAGTCTGCGTGAAACCTTTGGTCAGGTCGAAGCGGAAACCATCCAGCTTGTACTCTTCGAGGAGGAATTGCAGATTGCGCTTCACAAACTTGCGTACCAACGGCTCTTCGTGATTGAAGTCGTGGAAGACACTATAAGGATGAGGTGCATCGACGTTGAAGTACGGATTATTGGCCGCAGTCTTGTTATTGCTGCTGTCCCAATACAATTTGGCAAACGGATGGTTGCCCGTAGCATGATTGTAAACGACATCAAGGATAACTGCCATACCGGCTTCGTGACAGGCATCAACAAACTGTTTGTAACGGATCTTCGTTCCATAAGCCTTATCCATGGCGAAATAGAAGCATGGATTGTACCCCCAGCTGTCGTTACCGTCAAATTCCTGCACCGGCATCAGTTCGATGGCATTGACACCGATCTGTTTCAGATACGAGATTTTATCCATTGCTCCACTCAAATCACCGGATGTCGTAAAGTCACGCAAATGCATTTCGTAGATCACTAATTGTTCAGGCTCTGTTATCTGGAAGTTGTTCACCTTCCACGTATAAACATCGCCGCTAATCTTGAAAGTTGACACAATACCGCGTCCCCCTTCCGGATAAGTCAGGTTGCCGTCATAAACAGAAGCGGGGATATAAGGGTCGTTGTCCGGATCGAGCACTTTCTCAGTGTAGGCATCAGCCAGACGGAGGGTTTCACCATCTTTTGTTCCGACGTAATACTGAAAAGCGTATTCTTTGTCGGCCTGCAGGTCGGTCAGTGTAATCCACCAGCAGCCGGCAGCATTGTCCCGAAACATTTGCGACTTTTCGTCGTTACTCAGCGTCCAGTTATTGAAGTCGCCTACCACATGGGCAAAGTCTTTATGATTGCCGCTCTTGTCACGGTCGTAAAGCACCAGCGTCACGGTCGAATTATCCACTACATTGATACCTTCCACAACGCCTGCGGGCATAGTAGCCTCTTTTACCTCAGCGGGCACAAAACCTTCGTACTTCGAATCGGTGACTTGTACGAACGAATCCTCTTCGATGCCTTTCTTGCTGCCATCGGCACTGCGAACGACAATCCCCAATTGATTGATCGGTGTCGTTCCGCTGCCAAACCACTCGCGTACGGTAGGGCTCAGCGTAATGCTCCAAACATTACTGCCCGATGCAGTCATTTTACATTTAGCGATGTTCTCGTTCCACTCGGCAGGAACAAAGAGCCAGGCGCCTTCATTTACCACACCGATATGTATATACACATCGCCCGTATATCCATAGAGAGCCGAGCTCGAAGCAGCCTTGAAAGTAATGGTTAGCGGTTGGTCGGCATCGGGCGACTCGGGACTGTAACTCAACCCTTCGGGCACCACCAGCACCGAAGCCGATTGCGAAATAGAAATTTCCCTGCTTAGCGAACCTGCGGCAATCAGCAGTTTGGCTACACGGGCAGCTTGCGTCTCGTTCTTGCCGACCGACACAGTTATGGTGTTCGTCCCAGCTCCGCCCGAAGCCGGATGGATGCTGCACCAGCCATCAGTTACTCCGGTCAGCGTAGCCTTCCAACTCTGCCCCGTTTCAAAACTGACGCTTTGCGAAGAAGCATTCTCGTCAAAGCTGAAACCTTGTTCAAAGATTGTTTCACTGCCAGATACCGGCATCAGATACTCCTGCAACTCTTTATCATCGTCGGAGCAGGAAGCACATACCAGCACGATACAAATGGCGATCCAATGTCGCCAGGTAAAAAAAGTGTAGCGTTCCATAATTTTCATAATATCAAACTTTTAGCATTTTCATCCAAAGGTAAGCAAGCCCGAAGAGAATTGGTTGAAAAAGGTATAGAAAAAGAAGGAAGAGGATACGAAAACGTTTGCATCATAGCTATCAAAAAATTCCATTTTATAGCACGAACCGTCTCACAAACTATATAACAAGAAAAATCCTCTTCCTCGCACTATTTACACATGCAAGGAAAAGGATTTTTAACCGTTTGTTTTCCATTTCAAAAACGGAAAACGCTTTTATCAATTAACCGGATTAATTTCACAGTACGCCTTACCTTCACATAGCGGATAAAGATTAATCGTATATTTTCCTGCTGTAACTGCAATATTTCCTCCATTCTGGGTAGTCAGTTGCTCCGGAGTTCCTCCCCAACTGATTGCCCAATCATCATTTGCACGGAACTTGATTTCACCATCAGCCAAATCTGTAGTAATAGTCCAACAACGGTTTTCGATACTATAAGTCATATCTGTATCGCTGTCCCATCCGTTAGGAGTAGCACTGCCAATAATACCTATCGCAACAGGAGTCAAGGTATAAGTTTTCTCGTTCAAGTCAACTACTACCTGATAGAAACCTTCCGGCTCAGTAATCGTAATATTAGCTGCATCGGGAGCAGTATTAAAATCGGCTCCGTAATTCGTTCCATCCCAATTTGGTTCAGAACTGAATTTAAATCCATTCTGATTAAGATACATATAACCGGTATAAATGTTATTGAATTCCGGACTTGCCAACATATCAACATGCTTCCAACCATTAGCGTCACCAGCCATATAAAGATAAGCAGTTGCCGGAGCTACCGAGTAAGTATAGTTAATGACATCAAGCGTAATGATAAAGTGACCTGCTCCCGCAATGGCCGGAGTTTCTACATTATACTTGTCACCTGTCCATACTACAAAGTTCTCGGTCTTCGTATCACCATTGACACGGCATCCCATCTGTACAGCATTGGCAGCATCCCAACCGCCGTTCACATCATAAGCCGCATAGAACTTGAAATAGCTGGCAGACGCATTGGTTGTTTCTACAGTGACCTGATATACACCTTCTTTATCGGCTACCGGTGTCATAACAACTGGATTGGCAGGATCCCATCCCGTAAAGTCGCCCAACAATACATAACCATCTTCACTGATAGCAGGAGTAGAAATAGGAGTCAACTTAGCCTGAGACATTCCTGAAACATTTACAGCTTCACCGCTTTTCAACTTGGCTGCCACATTCATATTGACATCCAGCACCCGCTCCACATGAGCACGACTAAAAAAAGCATCACGCACCACAGAATCCAGCTCCAATGTATTGACTTTTACATTTCCATCCTTAACAGTAGCATTAATAGCCAAGCCATTGATGTTAAGGCTATTCAGTTTAATAGAAGCTACATTAGGATTCGTAGAAGACAAAGATGCTATTTCAACAGAATCCGTTGCCTGCTGTTCTTCGGCTACCGATTCGTAAAACTTATCCATATCTACTACAGCATCGGCTCCAGCCACAAAACTGATTTCATATTTAGCAGCCGGATCTTCGGGAGAATTGGATTGGGGGTTAGCCCAATCCGTATAATCTTCCGTACAAGCACCTAAGGCAATTCCCATCAGGAATATACTTGTAAATATCTGATTTTTCTTCATAATGTTTTTTCCTTTAAAAATAAGATTATCATTCAGGTTATTTCACCTCACCTTTTTCTATGGCATCTACACCCGGTGTACCAATATTGAGGTAGAGTTTCTGCCCTGCTGCAGGTTTCACACTATATTCGGCACCCATCGTTTCTTCCCAACTATTAGGAATGTTATCGTTACGCCAGAACAATTTACCGTCGAACAACGTAAACTCAGTACGCCACCATTCGAATTCGGCCACTTTCACATAAGCTCTCATTTCACCTCCACCAATAAATTCAGGCGAAACCCAGGCTTCGGTATCGTCGGCCGGCGCTGTGAGCTTCAGTGCAGGATCAGAATCGTTCCAAGAGGAAGTCGCATTTCCAATAATATAGAATGCAGCAGGATGTACGTTCAACGTATAATTGATAGATTCACCATCAATCTTCGCCTTGAAATAAAGTACATACCATCCGCCATTGGCCACCTTAATATTACCGCCATTATCGGACAGTCCGGCTCCGGCTACATCGTTATACAGATTGACATCAGCATAACCTAACCATTGTTCGGGATAAGTACCCCATTTGAATTCTGCACCATCAGGCATATAAACTACAGTAAAGTAATTTCCAGGCAATCCATATACTGGTGTAAACTCTTTCCAAGTTCCCCATGGCGATCCGATACTTGAACCAGCTACATACAGCTTTTCGGGCAATGAAATGCTTGGTGCCTGATAAGTAGCTACTACCTGGAGCTTGATAACATTGGAATAACAACTACCCTTATCCAATCCGTTTACATTAGCATGCAAACGTACATAAAGGTCTTTCACTTCACCAGAAGGATATTCCACTCCTTCATTAGCTTCCAAAAACATATTTACTACAGCATCGTTCAAACGGCTACCGGAAATTTTTATAATGGTAGAAGTGCTACTCATCACGACTTTATACACCGGATTTTCTCCTGTGAAATCCTCGAAAGAAATTTCCACATCGTAGTTCGTAGCCAAAGGAATGCCACCATAATCGGGCTGGCTGGTAGTAAATGTTACTTCCTCGGCAGCCAGCAAATCCAAAACATTGTTAGCAGCATTGGCAGGCATATTTAATAGGAAGCCTGTCGTATTTTCATGGAATGTAGGATTGCTGTCCATGTCCTTTTCGCACGAAGTAACCAACATCATGCACAGAACGGCGAGCAACATTCCTGATAATATTTTTTTCATAATCGTATAATGCTTTTTATTAATTCTACAAATAAATCGATTTAATAACCCTCGTTCTGGCTCAGATTCTCATTACCTCTGATGTCATCGGCAGGTATCGGATATACTTTAAAGTAGTCTGCTACACTCTTGCCTTCGGCAACGCCACCTTTAAAATCCCAAATATATTTATCACCCGTAAACAATCCAAAACGATTCAAATCGCTACGACGACGTCCTTCCATATAAAACTCACGGCACCACTCATCAATAATATACTGTTCGGTAATCGTAGCCGGTGTAGAGGCTCCGGCACGCGAACGCAACACTTCGATGTCGGCACGTGCTTGTTGCGGATCACCAGTCAAACGGAATTTAGCTTCTGCACGAGTCAGATACATTTCTGCATAACGAATCAAAGGTATATCGACATCCGGAAATTCCACATGCGATGTAGGAGCTCCATCGGTACGTATATTGCTCCACTTCACAATAGACAAACCTGAATTGAAACCGGCTATCTGTTCGAACTCAATACTACGGAGTCCGCCACCACAACCTGAATAGAAAAGTGCACGATCATCGTTAGCCTTGCGCTGTACATCTTTAGTCGTTGTTCCTGCAGCCTCATCCAAAGCAATGATATCTGCTTCCGTCGAATTATCTGGAGCTTTTTCTGTAGCTAACGGACAATCGTCCAAATTGGGAAAGAATTTCTTTACCAAAGCTGCCCGAGCAAAATTACAACTCCAGCCGTTACTGGTTCCCATATAAGGCATACCGGTGATACGGGTTGAACTTACCAGATAATTGGAACCGCTATAACACTTGGTTTTTACGCCATCCTGACGAATTGGCAGAATAATTTCCTTCATGGCCTGTGGGTTCTCATCATTATCAGCCATAAATACCTGCTCATAACCTGTATAACCATTCTTATCGGCCACAGAAAGCTCGTATTTTCCTTCCAGCAAATTACAATAATCGATAGCCTTCTGATAATCTTTTACCGCACCATTGGTATAAACCTCTGAATTAAGAGCCAGACGGGCATGAAGCATATAGGCGGCTCCACGGTCGGCACGACCAAAATTAGCTGTATTATTGAATTCACCAACTTCCGCCATTTGCGGTTCTATTTCAGTCAGTTCCTTGTCAATCCAATCATAAAGATCTTTACCTGCTTTTTCTACGGGCAATTCATAAATATCATAAGTGGTCTTAAAAGGAGCTTTTCCCCAAAGATCCAGAAAATACCACAAGTGAAGCGCACGAAGAAAACGTACCTCAGCACGGTATAATTTATATTGAGGATCTTCTGATTTATCCTCAGTATTCGTCAGATAAAAATTACACAGTGTTACGTCGAATGCCAGACGTTGGAAAGCCCATTGAACACGTGGAGAAGAAGATGTCCATTCGATATTTGTAATCTGGGGAATATCAGCATCAGTCTGCCAGGCCCATACACACTCGTCTGAACAAAGTTCCTGTAAGTTAAACGTTGTACGATAGAAACCGCTTTCACCTTCATCACTACTAATATCGCCATTACCGGCAGGGCCCCTCTGTCCGGTCAGACCAAGCGTACCATAAATCTTCGCCAGCAATTCCATATCACCATATGTTGAACTGGATTGTGGGTCAATAGATGAAATATTAAGATCGTTGACACACGATGTAGTAACTCCGCCCATCAGAAGAGCTGCGAGAACTGTTTTTAAGAATATATGTTTCATATGTTTATACATTAAAAGAAATTAGAAATTAAGGCTTAAACCCAGTTGTACGCTGAAGGGACGCGGATAAGGATTGGAATCGATACCACTTGAAACTTCCGGATCAATACCTTTATATTTGGTTATAATAAACGGATTCTGTGCTGTAAGGAAAGCACGTCCGGAGCATGTTTCATGCCCGGCTACCTTAAACAATGCAGGGAAAGAATATCCCAACGTAATGTTCGAGCACTTCAGGAACGAAGCATTACGTACAAAGTAATCGCTCAAATAATTGGTGTTTCCAGCACCAATACCAGTGAAACCCAATTCTACAGCTTCGGGAGTAGTATTGTGGAGTTTACTGTTGGTGTACAAACCGGCTTGACTGACCATAGCACGATTGGACAGAAAATCGTAGTAAACGTAATTACCTATGGAAGCACGGAAAGCCATACTAAAATCCCAATTCTTATACAAGAACTTGGTAGTGAAACCCATGATAACATCGGCTGCAGGCTTCTTGTAGAAATACCGGTCGCCATCGTCAATACGACCATTGCCGTCACGATCCACATACATACCTTCAATAGGTTTCCCGTTTTCATCGTAAACCTGCTGATAAACGAAGAAAGAGTTAGTGGATTCGCCTACCGTATTGGCCTGAATCAGTGTATTGTTACCACGGCTGATTTTATTTCCGGCCCATGTATAGTAACCTTCATCACCATCGACCAGATCGGTAATTTCATTGTGGTTCCACGAAATGTTATAACTGATGTCCCATGTGAAATCTTTGGTAACGATGGGTTTTGCATTGATTGCAAACTCAATACCGTAATTCTTCAAAGAACCGATGTTCTTAGTCAGTTGAGAACCGAACTGCATTCCAACAGGAATGGTTATCGAATTCAGCAAATCGGTTGTCTTACGGTAATAACCATCTATATTGGCCGTGATGCGGTTGTTCAAGAATGCCAAGTCGAATCCGGCGTTATAAGTAGTCGTCGTTTCCCATTTCAAATCAGGATTATAGGCCGACGGACGCATCGTATTATAGTATGTATCTCCAAAAGGATAAAGAGCAAAAGAATCACTGGTTGTATAATGAGTTTCGTAACCAAAATCAGAGTTGATATCCTGCTGACCGGTCATACCCCAACCCAAACGCAGTTTGAATTCATTCCACCAGGTAAGATCTTTCATAAATGCCTCTTCATTGATTTTCCACGCCAACGCTACCGAAGGGAAATATCCCCATCTGTTACCCTCGGCAAAACGAGAGGAACCATCGGCACGGAATGTCGCAGTCAACATATATCGGTCAAGGAACGTATAATTCAGACGACCGAAATAAGAGACCAGACTGTTGTGGGTAGCCCATGCTTGTTCTTCCCTCAGTTTGGCATCATGAGGTGCACCGGTATATGGGTCGGTACCTTGTCCGTAGTTATAGCCACTACGATGGAAATGGCTCTCTTCGCCACCCACCATGATATCAAAATTATGATCTCCAACTTCTTTAATGTATTGCGCATAAGCATTGGCAGTAATACTATATTTATAGGTTTGAGTCACACCGTCCCATCCGTAGTAGTTATTCGAATACGAATATTTGGAAATAATGTCATCCTGCTTGCTTTCAGTGTATTGTCCACCATAGCTGGCATGAAGAACCAGATCCTCGAAACCATGAATTTTGTAATCCACTTCAAAATTACCAGTAAAGTCATTGGTAGCAGCCTTTGTATTCTTCAAATTCAAAAGGGCTACAGGATTTTGCGGAGCATTAGGATTGTTGGTGTATTTCCAATCCGGATCAAAATCCTTGGGAGCCTGAGAATACTGATAATATCCGCCAAAGAAAGGAGCACGTTCGTCGCCCTCATCAAAATAAACCGGCAATGTAGGATCCATGCTAAGAGCTGCACCAATAGCACCACCAGCATCGGCATAACGGTCTTTTTCATACATATACTTTGCATAAATCTTCATATTCAGATGGTTGTCGAAGAACGAGGGTGACAAGTTCAAACCAACGTTGGCACGACGCATCCATGATGTCTCTACAATACCGTCAGAAGAATTATAGCCCAAGCTCAAACGGTAAGGAATGTTCTTCACTCCACCCGATACCGATACATTATGACTATGCGAAATGGCTGTACGGAAAATTTCATCTTGCCAGTCGGTATTGTCATTTCCCATACCAACTTCACCAGCCTTGTCACCCCACAACTGTCCGACAAGATTGCGGAACTCATCGGCATTCAGCACATCGTATTTCTTCTGAATCATGGAAACCGTCACATCACCGTTGTATGACACCGAAGGAGCAGCACCGCTCTTACCTTTCTTCGTAGTGATAATGATGACACCGTTCGAAGCACGACTACCGTAAATAGCTGTTGCAGAAGCATCTTTCAATACAGTAAAACTTTCGATATCATTCGGGTTGATCATAGCCAACGGATTACTCATACCGGTCGGTGTATTGTTATCGATAGTCAAACCATCGATCACAATCAACGGATCATTGGAGGCATTCAATGAAGAACCACCACGTACACGAATCTGAGCACCAGCACCAGGAGTACCGCCCGAAGTAATCACATCAACACCCGGAACTTTACCGACCAACATATCCTGAGCATTGTTTGTGATACCTTTACTCAGTTCATCGGGCTTGATGGCTGTTACAGAGCCGGTCAAATCATCTTTCTTTGTACGACCGTATCCCACCACAACAACTTCACTCAACAATTCGGAATCGTCCTGCAACGTTACAATCACCGACGGAGCAGCAGCAACTTCTTGCGTTGTATAACCAATGAAAGATACCACCAACGTGGCTCCTTGAGGAACAGTCAATGTAAAGTTACCATCCATATCGGTAATCGTACCATTCGTCGTATTACCTTTTTCCACAACATTCGCGCCTATCACTTCGAGCCCCGTGGCATCTTTCACATGCCCTTTCACGGTAACGTTCTGTGCATAAACGCCAACAGACAAGAATAACCCTAACAATAAGGGAAGAATCGTTCGATAGATTCTAAGATTAACTTGCTTCATGCATTTAAAAAATTAAAGTTAACAATATTTATTATTACTATTCTTTCAACCGAAGATGTTCATATGCCATTGCATAGTATTCCTGACAATAAGGCACAAAATGACATAGGCAAATATATAGGTTATCGACATATGTAAAGATACAGGAAGAGTTAAATATCGAGATTGAAACGTGCAAACGATTGCACTATGTATGCAATGCTTTTCACCGGGGTATAAGATTAGCGGCCATTCTGCATCGTCCGCCCCATCGCCGAACGACGCTTGCAGTGCTCGCGAGAGACACTTGCGTTGCTCACGAGCCACACTTGCGTTGCTCACGAGCCACACTTGCATCGCTCGCGAGCCACACTTGCATCGCTCGCGAGCCACACTTGTGTCGCTCAACAGCATTGCTTGTCACGTTGCCGAGCAATCGAAGTAGCACTTTAAAAACAGCCATCACAGACATCCGACAAGCCAATCTGAACGCATACGCACCCACAAAAGTGCTGAAACGACGTTATTTCCCTTCACGCCTTCACCGGCTTCTTACAAGCTGATTAACAAAAAGTTGCGGTGAAACATGAGGCTTCACCCACGTTTCACCGCAATTTCGGGAAACAGGCATACGACTATGCTTCACCTGTCTTATCCGATTGGTCCTTTCACCGTAAGCATCTTATATTCATCCACTTACGGTGAAACGTTACCGGTTATATATCTTTCTTCCGGCGTCTCACTTCACTTCCAGCGTCAGTTTTCCAGCCTTCACACCTTTAGCCTTGGCTTCGAACACCAGATTGCCCGATTCGGCTCCACTTTGTACAATAGCTGTCAGCTGACCGCTGAAGGCATGCATACGGGGCAGATGGAAAAGATCGAGGCAGGTGGCATCGCCATTGGCAGCAGCACGGAAACTTCCCGCTCCTTTCACCGTGAAAGACACCAGACGGTCGTCGGCCGGACAAAGATTGCCATCCTTGTCCACCACACGAACCGTGATATAAGCCAAATCCTTGCCATCGGCCGAAAGCGTCATGCGGTCGGCCACCACTTCCAGATGATGAGGCTTGCCTGCTGTGCGTACCGTCTTTTCTTCCACCTTCTTGCCACTGTTATCGTAGGCCACTACTTTCAGTTCGCCCGGCTCGTAAGGCACGTCTGTCCACATCAACCGGTAACGGCGCTGCAACCACAACGAATCCTTTCCCTGCAAGGCACGAGCCTCATCAGCTGTCAGTTTTCGCTGCTTGCCGTAGCTTTTACCGTTTACAAACAGTTCGGCCTCGGGATAATTGGTGTAAACAAAGACCGGTGTGTTCTCTCCTTCACGTCCCGGCCACGTCCAATGAGGCAGTACGTGCAGCGTATTGTCCCGCTTGTTCCAGATGCTGCGATACAGGTAGTAACGGTCTTTAGGCAGACTGGCCAGGTCGATGATGCCAAACACCGAGCTATGGCTGGGCCAAGCATCTGTATCGTAAGGCGAGGGTTCGCCCAAGTAGTCGAAACCCGTCCAAACAAATTGTCCCAGCGTCCAGTCGTAATCGTCGGCCAAAGCAAAGTCTTCGTCGGGCACGTTCGACCACGAACAGGCCTCCAGGTCGTAACCCGACGACTGATGGTCGTCGTACATAGCCTGCTTCTTCAGTTCGGCCGGGAACTTATAGACTCCACGCGAGCTGACAGTGGATGCCGTTTCGGAGCCAAGCACCAAATTCTGAGGAAGTTTCTCGTAAGACTCCACATAGCGGTGAGTACGGTAATTCAGTCCCGGCACATCGAGCATGGCCGCAAAGCCATTGGCCAGCACACAGGAAACCTGATCCATACCGCACGTCACAGGGCGTGTCGGATCCTCGCGATGACAAATGTCCTGCAGGAATGAAGCCACCTTGTAGCCTTCAGGACTGCATTGCGTAGGCACTTCGTTTCCGATGCTCCACATCACCACGCTGGGATGGTTGCGATACTGGCGAAGCATGTTGACCATATCCTTCTCGGCCCACTCCTTGAAGAAGCGGTGATAGCCGTTTTCGCATTTGGCAATGTCCCACTCGTCAAACGGTTCCACCATCATCATAAAGCCCATTTCGTCGCAAAGTTCGACCAGCTCCGGCGCAGGCATGTTGTGCGACGTACGGATGGCATCACATCCCATATCTTTCAGCAGTGTCAGTTGCCGGCGAAGAGCAGCTACATTGACAGCAGCCCCCAGCGGGCCAAGGTCGTGATGATTGCATACCCCCTGGAACTTGCGATGCTGGCCATTCAGGAAGAAGCCTTTGTCGGCCACTAACTCAATGCTGCGGATGCCGAAACGGGTTGTATATTCGTCGGTCTGCTGCCCATCGACATAAATCTTCGAGACGGCTTTATATAAATAAGGTGTTTCGGGACTCCACAAGCGGGGAGCATCGACCAGAAAATTCTGTTCGAAAGGCTGACCGTGGTTAATCTTCATCGTATTGTCCTTAGATGCCACCACTTCACCGTCCGGAGAAAGAATCTGGGTCAAGATACGAACATTCTTCATCCCAGCTCCTTCGACAGTTGTCTTCAGACAAACAGAAGCATATTCGGCAGAGACGTGCGGGGTTGTCAGTTGAGTACCCCACACGGGTACATGCACTGCCTCGGTGGCCACTACGCGTACATTCCTGTAAATGCCGGCTCCCGGATACCAGCGGGATGACTGCGGACGATTTTCAAGACGAACAGCCAGTTGGTTCTTTGCTCCCTCTTTATTTAAATAAGGTGTAACATCGCAATGAAACGAATTGTAACCGCACGGCCAGAAGCAGACTTCCTGTCCGTTGACATACACACGAGCCTCGCTCATGGCGCCATCGAATACCAGCGACACCTGCTTGCCAGCCGGAGCCTCGAACGTAGTCCGATACCACCCTACCCCGACATACGGCAAACCGCCTGTACGTCCGGTCTTTACCGAAGCCGCAGTTTCCAGATTCTGGGTAACGGCCACTTCCTGCAAGTCGTGACTGCGGTCGAAAGGACCGTAAATAGCCCAGTCGTGAGGCACGGTCACAGCCTCCCACTGCTTGTCGTCAAAGTCAGGCTTCATGGCATCGGCCACATCGCCCTTCATAAATTTCCACCCTTTTTCCAATAAGGTTTCCGTTCGCTGCTGCGCCGTAGCCATCCAAGCCAGCAATGCGCAACATAAAGTCATCAATAATCTTCGGTTCATATTTATTCCTGTTATTCTTTAAACCCATCCATGATTACAGTCGGCCGACCATCTTCGGTAAACGCGCCCAACCGGTATTGGCTTGGCTTGCATTCGGGCTCCCAATAGAATACCCCCTTGCACTTACCTTCTGTATTCTCACGGCATTCTTTGATAAGAAGAGCCAGCTGCTTCTTGCCCTGTTGCAATACGGCATCGCTTGCCAGACGTCCTTGCTCGTCGGCACACTCCATACCCGTTTCTACAATCATCACATCGCATCCGTAACGGGAACTTACCTTCTTAATATTGGCAATACAATCTGTAATCGTTTTTTCTGCCGTATATTCGGGATGCTCCTGCATGGTCCAGTAAGGATAGATCGACATACCTATCATATCCCATTTCCCGCCGTTCTTCTTCAACTCGTCAAAGAACCAGGTATAAAGTCCGTTATCATACCCATTGTCTAAATGAACAATGACAATGGCCTGCGGGAAAACCGCCTTTACGGCATCATAACCTGTATTCACAAAAGCGGCCAGATTGGCCCAGTTAGCCCGATATTTTATCTCGGTCGATGTCGTATTCGACTCTTTCACATCGCACGCACGGATGTCATACGAAGCTCCGCTCAGCGAAGCATCTTCGTCCCACAACATGCCCGGACGGATTTCGTTTCCTACCTGTACCCACTTCGGAGTAACTCCGGCCGCTTTCAATGCGTTCAGCACTTCGGTCGTATGGTCCGCCAACGCCTTCTTCAGTTCGTTTATCCCCAAACCCTTCCATGAAGCAGGCTTATGCTGCTGGCCGGGATCGGCCCACCAGTCGCTATAATGGAAATCGACCATGACATCCATATCCAGATTGTGAGCCCGTTTGGCCTTCACCACCAGATCTTCCGTGTTGCACCAGTTACCATGCTCCTTCGGATCGACCCATACACGCAAGCGGATGGCATTAAGCCCATATTCCTTCATCAAGGCCGTACATTCACGTGCCTCTCCGGCCTGATTCTTAAAGACATGTCCCTGACTCTCCATTTCGGTCACCCAACCGATATCTGCTCCCTTGGCAAAATCTTTGTTATCGACGGCTGTAACGCCCTCTTCTTTTTCCTCTTTATTGTTCGAACTACTGCTTCCACATGATGGAAACAAAAACATGGCTCCCAATACCAAACTGATAAAATGAATGTGCTTCATAGCGAATTTATTTAATGAATAAGAAAAATTCAAAGATAGTGAAATCTTTCACAAACCCCTCTGCTATTTACTACAAAAATATAAAAACTCACAACCATACAGTCGCCCATAGCAAAGAGGCTCCAAGTCAATCTATGCAATCGTTTGCAAAAACAGATAATCCGATAAAACTCAATACTTAAAACTTTTTCTACCGATTCCTCTATTTTTGCAGTAAAAATAAGAGAATCGTACGTTATTTACCATTTGGGCAGACAACAAATATTGCCTACCTTTGGACGGAAAAGACCTATACTTATGAACAAACCTCAAATCACCATCAAAGACATTGCACGCGCACTGAATGTTTCTCCGTCAACCGTGTCCAGAGCCTTAAAGGACAACCCAGACATCAGCCAGGAGACACGCGACCTGATACACGCCTATGCAGCCGAGCATAATTATAAGCCCAACACCCAGGCCGTGAACCTTCGGGCAGGACGAAGCAATACGATAGGCGTCATCGTTCCGCAAATGGTACATCACTTCTTCTCGTGCGTGCTGAGCGGCATTGAGCAAGCCGCCTCGGAAGCCGGATATAACGTACTTGTAGCCCAAAGCAACGAATCGTACGAACAGGAAGTTAAGATTATACATTCATTCCTTGCCGCCCGTGTTTGTGGTGTCATCGCTTCGCTGGCCAAAAACACCTCGCACTACGAACACTATCAGGAGTTGCTGGAAAACAATATACCCATCGTCTTCTACGACCGCATCTGTACGGAACTGAATACCGAACGAGTAGTGGTAGATGACTATGCCGGTTCGTTTGCTGCCGTAGAATACATGATTCAAACCGGATGCAAACGAATTCTATTTTACAGTTCTTCTCCACATCTGGAAATTACGAAAAACCGCAAAAACGGCTATCTGGATGCCATGAAGAAATATCACATCCCGGTAGATGACAGTATGATAAAGCTATGTGACACCCGCGAACACGCCATCGCCATCACCCCCGACCTGCTGGAATCGGAAAAACGTCCCGACGGCTTCTTCGCCATCAACGACGAAACAGCGTCGGGCATCCTGTATGCCTGCAAACTGGTAGGAGTGAAGGTCCCTGACGAAGTTTCGATTTGCGGATTCACCGACGGAGCCATTGCACAAAACACCGACCCTAAACTGACAACCGTAGGCCAACATGGCGAAGAAGTAGGGAAAAGTGCTTTCAGCATTCTGACCAACAAACTGGAAGGCAATGAAAAACGAAGTAACAAAATTGTCAGGACCAACCTGATTATCAGAGGCACCACCAAATAGTCGTTCCTCGGAAATCTGTTTCGGACAACATCCAACTAAAATACAATTAACAACAAATATCATGAAAGCAATACCAGACTTGAGTTTTTGGAAGCTGTGGAATATCAGCTTTGGTTTCTTCGGCGTACAAATAGCCTACGCCCTTCAAAGCGCCAACATCAGCCGCATCTTTTCTACGCTGGGCGCCGACCCGCATTCCCTGAGTTATTTCTGGATACTGCCCCCGCTGGCCGGTATCATTGTTCAGCCGCTGGTAGGAGCCGCGAGCGATCGTACCTGGACACGCTTCGGTCGCCGTATCCCCTATCTGTTTATAGGCTCACTCATAGCCGTGCTTGTCATGTGCCTGCTCCCCAATGCAGGAAGCTTCGGCATGGAGGTCGGCACGGCCATGATCTTCGGCCTCTTCTCGCTCATGTTCCTTGACACATCCATCAACATGGCTATGCAACCTTTCAAAATGATGGTCGGCGACATGGTAAACGAAAAACAGAAAGGACTGGCTTACTCCATCCAGAGCTTCCTCTGCAACGCAGGCAGTCTGGTCGGTTACCTGTTCCCCTTCATCTTTGCTTGGATCGGCATACAGAACACAGCACCACAAGGTGTCATCCCCGACTCGGTCATCTATTCCTTTTATATCGGAGCTGTCATCCTGATTCTTTGCGTCATCTACACGACTGTCAAAGTAAAAGAAATGCCCCCCAGGGAATATGCCGAATACCATGGCATCAGCGAAAACGAAAAGAAAGAAAAAAACAACATGCTGAAACTGTTGGTCAAAGCTCCTAAAGCCTTTTGGACCGTAGGTTTGGTACAATTCTTCTGCTGGTTTGCATTCATGTTCATGTGGACTTATACCAACGGCAGTATAGCTTACAACGTATTCGATGCTCCCACAACCGAAACCGTAGTGGATGGCGTAACAAAAGTGTTGCTCGACACCACCAGCCTGCAATATCAGGAAGCAGCCAACTGGGTAGGAGTTCTTTTTGCCGTACAGGCAATCGGATCGGTACTATGGGCCATCTGTATTCCCATGTTCAAGAACCGCCACACCATCTATTCGCTCAGTCTTGTGTTAGGAGGCATCGGTTTCATCTCGACCTATTTCATCCATAACCAGTACATGCTGTTCATCTCGTTTATTCTGATCGGCTGTGCCTGGGCCGCCATGCTGGCAATTCCCTTTACCATCCTGACCAACTCGTTAAGCGGCGGACACATGGGTACTTATTTAGGATTGTTCAACGGCACTATCTGCATTCCACAAATCGTAGCCGCTGCCTTGGGAGGTACCATCCTGTCTCTGTTTACACCCGAAGGCAGCCTGCCACCCGAAATCAATATGCTTGTCACAGCCGGTGTCATGCTGCTCATAGGATCCGCTTGCGTCTTTATCATCAAAGAAGGAAAAGACAACTGATTAATACCAGATTCACCGCACACTCCGCCTGACCACGGTGAACAAAACGCATCGCGCTGCCGGAAAACTTCGTGGAAAAAACCCCACATTGTTTTCCGACAGTGCGATGTTTTTTCATTTTATTTCATATCTTTACGCCAACAACCATAAAAATACCATGAAAAAGTATCTGAAAACCAACGAATGGAACATCATAGAAGACGAGTTTCATGCCGATAACCTCCGCATGTCCGAAAGTATATTCAGCTTGGGCAACGGCCGGTTTGGCCAGCGGGGGAACTTCGAAGAGCCATACAGCAGCGACAGCTATCCCGGATCGTTTGTGGCCGGAATCCCCTTCCTCGACAAAACGCGGGTGGCATGGTGGAAAAACGGCTTTCCCTATTATTACACGCGCATCCCCAATGCCGCCAACTGGAGCAGTATCCACCTGCGCCTCATCGACGAGGAACTGGACCTTGCCCTGTGGGACGTGGACAGCTTCAACCGCCGGCTCGACATGTACGACGGCATCTCCTACCGTGACGTAAAAGTCACCTCGCCACGTGGAAACAGCCTGCAACTTCATGTGGAGCATTTGGCCAACATGGCTTATCCCGACCTCTGCCTGATCAGTTACAGCGTTACTTCCCTGAATTACAGCGGAAAGCTGTCTCTTCTTCCTCTACTCGAAGCCAACCTGAACGAACGTTCGGAACAAACCGAAGAGCGCATCTGGAACCTGCTCGATTCGGGAGTTGCACACGATTGTGCCTTTCTATGGACCCAGACCCGCAGAGAAGACGCACAAGTGTGCTATGCCATGACATACCAATTCTTCAAAAACCGGAAAGAAGCCAACCACAACCCCATACGTATCGAAAAAGGCAAGCAAACAGGTTTCAGCCTTGGCACCGATGTAAAGCCGGGCGATACCGTTACCCTTCTGAAATATGTAGTCATAGCCTCTTCCCTTTACTACGAAAGGCAGGAATTGGTGGGAACCTCCATCCACTTAGCCCGCGAAGCCAAAGACAAAGGTTGGAAAACTCTGACTCAAGCCCACAAACAGGCCTGGCACGACATCTGGGAAGAAGCCGACGTCGTCATCGAAGGCGACCCGGAAGCACAACAAGGCATCCGTTACAACATCTTCCAACTCTACCAGACGTATCGGGGAGAAGACCCGCGGCTGAACATTGCCCCCAAAGGATTCACCGGCGAAAAATACGGCGGAAACACCTATTGGAACACCGAGCTGTGCTGCGTACCATTTTTCCTCTTATCGACTCCGCGGCAAATTGTTAAGAATCTGCTGATGTACCGTTACAACCAATTGCCCAAAGCCATTGACAATGCCCGAAAATTGGGGTTCGAAAACGGTGCAGCCCTTTTCCCGCAAGTAACCAACAACGGAGAAGAATGTCACAGCGAATGGGAAATCACTTTCGAGGAAATACACCGCAACAACATCATCGTTTATGCCATCATGCAGCATGCCACCATCACCGGATCCATAGACTACATCCTGAAATATGGGCTGGAAGTAATGATTGCCGTCTGCCGCTTCTGGAGCCAGCGGACTACCTTCTCGCAAGCACGGCAGCAATACGTCATTTTAGGAGTAACAGGTCCCGATGAATACCAAAACAACGTGGACAACAACTGGTACACCAACTTTTCGTGCATACGCTGTCTGAAGATGACATTGAAATATCTGGATCTGGCCGCGCAACAACATCCGGACGACTATCGGCGCATCTGCGACACCACCCACTTCGACTACGAACGGGAAACGCCGCTGTGGCGCGACATCATCGAGCACATGTATCTTCCCTACGATGCAGCCAAAGGAATCTTCATACAGAACGACGGCTTCATGGACAAAGTCCTGCAAAGCACCGATGCCATACCGTCCGGCGAACGCCCCATCAACCAGCATTGGTCGTGGGACCGTATTCTGCGTTCCTGCTACATCAAGCAAAGCGATGTCCTGTTGGGAGTCTATTTGTACTATTTCCTGTTCGATACGGAAACGGTACGTCGTAACTTCGACTTCTACGAACCCATGACCGTACACGAATCGTCGCTTTCGCCCCATATACATGCCATACTGGCTGCGCGCATCGGCGAGACAGAGAAAGCCTACCAGCTGTTTGTCCATGCTACCCGTCTGGACTTGGACGACTACAACAACGAAGCCAACCAGGGACTGCACATCACCAGCATGCCGGGCTCGTGGCTGGCCATTGTCCGCGGTTTTGCCAACCTGCAGGTACAGGACAATGAACTGAACTTATCGCCAGTCAGACCCTTACAATGGAAAAAGTATGCTTTCCGAATCAACTTCCAAGGACGAAAACTGATGATTGAAGTAACCGAACAGATACGGATCGAATTGCTGTCCGGTCCTTCCATAAGCATCAAACTATATGGTACTGCCTACGAACTGACACCGGAACAACCGTTGTGCATAGCAGCCAACAACTGATAGTACATAAAAAAGGATGCACCAGCAAAAGTGGCGCATCCTTTTTTATAATTTCACAATCAGCAGTTTATCCCAAGAACGAGATAAGCACACCGGCTGCCACGGCAGAACCGATTACACCGGAGATATTGCTTGACATACAGTAATTCAGCACATGGTTCTTCGGATCGTATTTCGTAGCAATCTCGTTGCACACACGGCTGGCCATAGGCACGGCACTCAGACCGGTAGCACCGATCAGCGGATTGATCTTCTTCTTCGAGAAAAGGTTGACTACCTTGACAAACAGGATACCACCCGAAATAGACAAGGCAAATGCCAGGAAACCACCGATCACAATGCCGATTGTCGTCCAGTTGAGGAATGCCTCGCTCGTCATCGTAGCACCGACACTCAGTCCCAAGAAGATAGTAGCAGCGTTCATGATGCTGTTGGCAGCGGCGTCGAACAGGCGGCTCGTATCCGAACCGATTTCCTTAATCAGGTTACCGAACATCAGCATACCAATCAAAGGAACGGCCGTCGGTACAAACAAGGCCACAATGGTAGTAACCGCTATCGGGAAGATAATCTTCAGCACACGCAGATTTTTGATTTCCGTCTTCGACGGATAAAGCTTCTCCTGCTCTTTCATGTTGATCATCAGTTCTTTCTTGGTGCAAAGCAGCTTCACTACCAACGGAATGATAACCGGCACCAGCGCCATATACGAATAAGCAGCTATGGCTATCGGGCCTAACAGATGAGGAGCCAACTTGATGGTAGTAAAGATGGCTGTCGGACCATCGGCACCACCAATAATACCCAAAGCGGCAGCTTCTTTCGGAGTGAAGCCCATCAGTACGGCACACAGCAACACCGTGAATATACCCAACTGGGCAGCCGCGCCGAAAATAGAAAGCCGCAAATTGCGGAGCATCGGGCCGAAGTCGGTCAGCGCACCTACACCCATAAAGATGACAGGTGGCAGGAAACCGGTCTTTATCAACATATAGTAGATGAAGTTCATCAGTCCCAGATCATGGGCAATCTCGTGCAACGGCATCTCCCAGATGTTCTTCATCACCCCGTTCACCATCACCATGCCGTTCTCATCGGCTTGGATAACTCCCATTTCACCTCCGGGGAAATTGGCTATAAGCACACCGAAGGCGATGGGAACCAGCAGAAGCGGTTCGTAATGCTTCTTGATACCCAAGTAAAGAAGGACAAAGGCGATAGCATACATCACGAGGAACGACGGATCGGCAATGATGTTGCTGAAAGCCGTCATATCATAGAGTTTTGCAAATATTTCTTCCATTATCCTATCTTCATTAATACATCATCTTCTGAAACTGAATCTCCCGGATTGACGCAGATGGCAAGTACAGTTCCGTCGAAGTCGGCACGAATGGCGTTGTACGTCTTCATGGCTTCGATATAGCCCAGCAGGTCTCCCTTCTTTACCTTATCACCTACCTTGATAGGAGTTTCCTGCGTGTTCTTCGTCAGGAAGAATTTACCTTCGAGGGGTGAAGGAACGTCCTTTCCTTCGCCTGTCACAGGAGCTTCCATCTTGGCTGTGGCCGAAGCCGGAAGGTCGATGTCGCCATAAGCAACAGTCACGCGGTAAGCCTGACCATCCACCTGAACAGTAAGCGTCTTGGGCTTGGCGTCATCCAGCGGCGACTTGTCACGCTCGGCACGACGTTTCTCGACATCGGCCAGGAAGTCTTCTTTCGCCTTTCCGCTCTTGTAAGCTTCGTATTGTGCAGGGTGCATGGCATATTCGAAGAGTTCTTCATCGTCCTCGCCTGTTTCCCATTTTTTCTCTTTCATCATCTTGCGATACTTGTCGAGGCAGTCCGGATAGTTATCCTGCGGGTTGCCGGTGAAGAATTTACGTCCTTCGCGTTCGGCCTTCTCCACAATTTCCGGTGCCAACTGACCAGGCAGCTTTCCGGCTTTACCCAGAATCATATCCCAAATATCGTCGGCAATCATGCCCCAGCGTTCCTTACCTTTCTCCATGGCAATGACGTTCATCATAGCCAGGTTCTTGACATACTGGCTGAACGGAGTAACCAAAGGAGGATAGCCCACACGCGGCCACACGTAAGCCACTTCCTTAAAGAGCTTGATAAGCAACTCGTCCTGCTTCATGAAAGGCAGGTTGCGTTTGGCCTTGTACTTGTTGATGCTTTCCAGATTGGTTTCCAAATCGGCCATCAGGCTTCCCATCATGCCGCCCGGCAGTCCCGGACCGATCAGCAGGGAGTTCATCAGACGGTTGCGCGGCGAAATGTACAGTCCTAAGAAATCGTCCATGAATTCCTGTATCAAGGCACGAACCTTCATGTAGGCCTCCATGTTGATTTCAGGAACCTGGAAACCGGCATCCTTCAGCATGGCCTGTACGCTAAGCACATCGGCATGGCCTGTACCCCATGACAAAGGTTCCATACCTACATCGATGTAGTCGCATCCGGCCTCGCAGACTTCGAGAATGCTGGCCATGTTGAAACCGGGACCCGCATGACTATGATACTGGATGGGGATATCGGGATGGGCAGCCTTGATGTTGGCTACAATCTTACCCAACGACACCGGACGGCCGATACCTGCCATATCCTTGATGCAGATTTCATCGGCTCCCAACTTGATCAGCTGCAAAGCCATGTCGGTATAATACTCTACCGTATGTATGGGCGAATGCGTGATGCACAACGAGCACTGCGAAATCATGCCCGCATCGTGAGCATACTTGATGGAAGGAGCAATGTTACGGATATCATTCAACCCGCAGAACGTACGGGTAATGTCGGTACCCTGGGCTTTCTTTACCTTATAGAACAATTTGCGGACGTCAGCAGGAACAGGACTCATACGCAAGCCGTTCAGTGCACGATCCAGCATGTGGGTTTGAATGCCTGCTTCATGGAAAGGCTTTGTCCAAGCACGTACGGCCTTATTGGGGTTTTCGCCAAACAGCAGATTTACTTGCTCGAAACCGCCACCATTGGTTTCTACACGGGCAAAACATCCCATTTCGATGATAGCAGGAGCTACTTTTACCAGCTGATCTACACGTGGCACATACTTACCGGCACTCTGCCACATGTCCCTGAATACCAAGCTGAACTTTATTTCTTTCTTCATACCTTATTTATTGAATATATATATTTTAAACAATTACAATTTCTCTACTTTGGAGACTCTCCCCTTTCCATGTGTTACAACGGATA
>CABROZ010000017.1 GCA_902472795.1 uncultured Bacteroides sp.
CTCGCGAGCCACACTTGTGTCCCGGAAATGCCTTGCGGGCGACAAGTTTTTTCGACGGCGGCGTGCATCGTCTTTCACATTTTATCCGTAAGTTTGCAACAGTAAAATCAAACTTCTGCTTATGACCTACGACATACCTACCTTGGCTTCGGACGCCATCGGCCTGCTGAAGTCGCTGATAGCCATCCCCTCCATAAGCCGCGACGAACAACAGGCGGCCGACTTCCTGCAACGCTACATCGAAATGCAGGGAATGGATACCGGACGGAAAGGCAACAACGTGTGGTGCCTCAGCCCCATGTTCGACCTGAATAAACCGACCCTGCTGCTCAACTCGCACATCGACACCGTGAAGCCCGTCAACGGCTGGCGGAAAGACCCGTTCACCCCGCAACTGGAGTCCAACGGCAAGCTCTACGGATTAGGCAGCAACGATGCCGGTGCCAGCCTTGTCAGTATGCTGCAAGTATTCCTCCAGCTGTGCCGCACGCGCCAGCACTACAACCTGATCTATCTGGCTTCGTGCGAGGAAGAAGTTTCCGGCGCCGGAGGCATCGAATGCGTGCTTCCCGAACTGCCGCCCTTAGCGTTTGCCCTCGTGGGCGAACCTACCGAAATGCAACCCGCCATTGCCGAAAAGGGGCTGATGGTGCTCGACGTCACCGCCACAGGCCGCTCGGGCCACGCTGCCCGCGAAGAAGGCGACAACGCCATCTACAAGGTGCTGGACGACATCGCCTGGTTCCGCGACTACCGCTTCGAGCAAGTATCGCCCCTGCTGGGTCCTGTCAAGATGAGCGTGACCATGATCAATGCCGGCACCCAGCACAACGTCATCCCCGACCGCTGTACGTTCGTGGTGGACATCCGCAGCAACGAGTGTTACACCAATCAGGCACTGTTCGACGAAATCACCCGCCACATCCGTTGTCAGGCCAAGGCCCGCTCCTTCCGGCTGAGTTCATCGCACGTATCGCCCAAGCATCCGTTAGTGCAACGCGCCGTCACTCTGGGTCGCACACCTTTCGGCTCGCCTACACTTTCCGACCAAGCCCTGCTGTCGTGCCCCTCGATGAAGATGGGTCCCGGCAAAAGCGCCCGCTCGCACACGGCCGACGAATTCATTTTCGTAAAAGAGATAGAAGAGGCTATCGGACTGTATCTGGAGTTATTGGACGGGGCACAACTGTAAACCTGCTGCTCCCCAACAGCATCAACGCTCCAGCCACCCCTCCGGATTCAGCTTTTCCTTCTCCTTGCGGAGCTGGAAGTGGAGAACGGTGCGACCGCCGTCGGAAGCGTCGGAGAAGACGGTACCGAGCGACTGGCGGGTCTTCACCGTGTCGCCCGTCTTGACGGAGGCTGAAGAAAGGTTGCAATAGACGGAGATGTAGGCGCCGTGGCGGACAAGGATGTTGAACAGGCCGTTCAGCTTGAAGACGGCAGCTACCTTGCCGTCGAAGATGGCACGTGCCTGGGCGCCGGGCTTGCCCTGAATGTCGATACCCTTGTTGTCGAGCTTCACCCCGCGAAGTCCCTCGACGCTGTATTGCCCGTAGTGGCTGGTGATGAGGTAAGGACCCGTGATAGGCATGGGCAGCTTGCCGCGGTTGCTGACAAAGGTGCCCGACAGTTCGCGGTCGGCCTTGCTCATGTTGAACCGCTCCAGCGGAGCAGCCTTCGGCTTGGTGGCCGACGAACCGCCCTTGGCCGCCTCTTCCTTGCGGCGTGCGGCAGCCTCGCGACGGGCTTCTTCCTCGGCCCGCTTGCGTGCTTTCTCTATCTCTTCGGCTATCAGGCGGTCGATGCGGGCATTCAGTTGGTTGGCCTCGCGACGTTTACGCGATATTTCGTTCTGCAGTCCGCGCTGCTTCTTTTGCAGATTGGCAATGAGGGTACGTTTCTCTTTCTCCTGCGCTTCTAATTTTCCCTTTTCGGCTTCACGCTCCTTCAGCAGATTTTCCTTGGCCTGCTTCACCTGTTTCAGTTCGGCCTGCTTGGCGGCAATCTGTTGCTGCTTTTTCTGAATCTCTTCGCCTTGCAGACGCTGGTAGGTGGCATACTCGCGCACGTAGCGCAGGCGGCGGTAAGTCTGTGCCAGGTTTTCGGCGGAGAAGATGAACATCAGTTTTTCCTCAATCGAACGGTTCTTGTACAGGTAGCGTACGGAGGCGGCATACTTCTGGCGCTTCTCCTTGAGCTGGCGGCGCAACGTGGCGAGCTGGCGGTTGAGCGAGGAGAGTTCCTGCTCGATGGCTTCCATGTCGCGGTTGATGCTGAGGATGTAGCGTTTCCGTTCTTCTATCTGTCCGGTCAGCGACGCAAGGCCGTTCAGCTGGCTGCCCACGCTCTTCTTGGTGGACTTCAGCAGGGTTTCGGTCTCGGCAATCTGCTTCTGCAAGTCGCCACGCTTGTTTTCCAGCTCCTTGATCAGTTTGTTCGACTGAGCCAGAAGCGGCGACGCACAGGTGCACAAGAGGAAGAGAAGAATCAGTATTCGGGACATTTCGGAAACGGTTATAGGCTTGTAAAATCAACGTTGTTCGGTACTCCGGCAGCAGCCGCGGGTTCAGGCGGAAAGGTCGATGAGCAGTTCGAGCAGTTCCTCTAACGTCACTTCACGATAGCGGGAAGAGACTTCGGTGGGTGTCAGGTTGATGGGTTTGTCGGAGAAGTCGGTCAGCTCGATGCGACACTTTTCGAGGTCCTTCAAGCCCAGCTCCTTGCCGTCGATCCAGTTCTTGGCACCGGGACGTGAAGCCTTGAAGAGCATCTTCTCCAGATTCTCGAAGTTGGCCTTGCGGGGCAGCATGCCGCGAAGCTCGCTGCGGGTGACGCGCACGTAGCGTTTCCCCATCCGATCGACGAGCAACACCTCATCGGGGGTCACATCCATTCGTGCTACCTCGGTGCGCAGGATAGGCATGAGGAAGGAAAGCTGCATACGCTCGCCGCTCTTCAGTTTCATGGTGCCGCTGACGGTGAACGTGGCATCCTTGTGAGGGATGGTCAGACGGACTTTCGACGACAGGCAGAGGGCCTGTGCCCCCTGACTTTCGGCCTTGCGCGAGGTCTTACAGCCGGCCAGACTGACGGTCAGCAGTACGAGGAACATCAGCCGCAGGCAGAGGCGGGCGGTGAAGAACGGCGCCCGCACGGCGGCGGGACGCAGAATGGGAGTATTATCGGTCATTGTTTCGGATATTATCGGTTGATACATATGGTTTCGTTATCGGCGGGAAGAAGCAGACCGGTGCCGGCCAGGGACGTCAGTCGGCAGGGATAAACTTCTTCTTCTCGATTTTCTCTTTCAGCACATCGGTTCGGATGCCCATGTCCCAGGCTTGCTTCCAGTACTTCAGGGCACCGTCCACGTCGCCTGTCATGTAGTAGATGTCGCCGCAATGCTCGGCCACGCCCGAACTCTCTCCACCGCCGTTCTTCATGGCGTCGTCGATGTAGAGGCGTGCCTCGGCGTAGTTGCCCTTTTCGAAGAGCACCCAGGCGTACGTGTCGAGGTAGGTGGCATTGCCCGGCTCGGCCTTGACGGTGCGATAGCTCATTTCTTCGGCACGGTCGAGGTCGCGGCGTTCGAGCGAGAGGTAGTAGGCGTAGTTGTTGAGCACAACAATGTTGTCGGGGTTGTAAACCAGCGCCGAGTCGTAGGCGGCGAAAGCCTGTTCGGTCATGCCTTTGGTGTGATAGCTATCGCCCATGATGGCGTAGAACTCGGACACGACTTCTTTCTTGCTCTCGGACGTGACGTGTGCCAGTGCCTTCTGGCAGGTGGACAGGACGTCGTCGGTGCGATTGTCTTCCAGGATGTAGCCAAAGGCCAAGTAGTAGTAGAACTCGAGCATGTCGGGGTTGGACTCGATGCCTGCCTCGCACAGATTGACAATGCCTTTATAGTCCTTTTGCCGTACGGCTTCGCCCAAAAGCGTCATACGGGCGGCCGTGTTGGTGGGATCGATGTCGAGTACGCGCCTGAACACGGGGAGCGACTGCTGGTTCATGCCTTTCGACAGAAGGTACTGCGCATAGAGCATGGGCAGGTCGGGCTCGTCGGGGTCTTGCTGCATGATGCGGTCGAAGAGGGTAATGATGCGCAGGCTGTCGCCACCGGCCTGCTCGTTGCGGATGATGAGCTGGCGCATGACGTTGGACTTGACGTCGGTTGTCACCTTGCGGTTGAGCAGCAGGGAGTCGAGTTGCTGCTGGTAGAGGGAGTCCTGACCCGTCTCTTCGTAGTATCCGGCCAGCGAGTACATGGCCATGGCGTTGTCGGGCTCTTCGGCAAGCACCTGTTGGTAAATGTCGCGCGCCTCGTCTTTCTTGCCGTTCTGCAAGTAAACGTCGCCCAGCACGACGCGGTAGCGCAGGTCCTTGGGGTACTCGGCCACGAGGTTCTCCATCTCGCCGAAAGCGCGCTTGTTGTCGCCCTTGCGCAGATAGATGCGGAACTTCTCAAGGCTGAGCTGTTCGTTTTTGCCGGTCCGCTGCTCGATTTGGTTCAGGACGTCGAGCACGCGATCGTAGTCTTCCTGCCGGTTATAGATTTCGAGCAGGCTGTACAGAGGGTCGAGGCGGGTGGAAAACCGCTCAACCATGTTTTCGAGCAGGGCGGTTGCCTTGTCGGCCTCGTTCTGTTGCAGATAAATCTGCGACAAGGCCTGGGCAAACCAGTAATTGTCCGGGGCGGCAGCGACGGACTGTTCGAGGGCAGCCTCGGCACGCTCGGGTTGCTTCAGGTAGAGGTAGTACTGCGCCAACTCGTACAGGGCCGAAGCGTCGTGCGGATTGATGGCAAGACTGTGTTGCAACAGGTCGAAGGCAGCATCGTAGTCGCCCGCCTGCTTCAGGCGGATGGCTTCGAGGAAGTAGTAGTCGAACTTGCGCTGCTGCTCCTCGGTGAGTTGGGGCACGGGAGCGGCTTCGGCCTGGTGGTGCAGCCGGTTGCGTTTCTTCTTCGGCTTCTTGGCATCGGGTTTCTTCTTGTTGGCGGCCATCTGGACACCCACTATGGTGGCCGAAGCCGTCAGTCCGCCTATCAGTCCGCCGGCAACGGCGGCGCAGGAGGTCATGCACAGGGCGCTCATCCAGAGCGCGAGCAGTATTTTTATTCCAAGTTTCATGCTACGTCTGTTCGTTAGTTTTTGCCCGTGTGGCCGAAGCCTCCGGCTCCACGTTCTGTTTCGTCCAACACTTCCACTTCCTGCCACACGGCCTGCTCGTGGCGGGCTATCACCATCTGGGCGATGCGTTCGCCGTCTTCGATGACGAAAGGCTCGGCCGACAGGTTGACGAGGATGATGCAGATCTCGCCGCGATAGTCGGCATCGATGGTACCGGGCGAGTTGAGCACGGTGATGCCCTTCTTCAGGGCCAGTCCGCTACGCGGGCGAATTTGCGCCTCGAAGCCCGCAGGCAAGGCGATGTAAAGTCCCGTGGGCACTAAGCAGCGCTGCATGGGGGCCAGCGTGACGGGTTCTGTCAGATTGGCGCGGATATCCATTCCCGCCGAAAGCGAAGTGGCATAGGCCGGAAGCGGATGCTTCGACTTATTGATAATCTGTACGTTCAGCATATTCTTGTTCGATATTTGGTGCCTGCCCCGCAAACGGACAGCGGCGAAGAGCAGGCCTCGTTTTTAACGGACAAAAATACAGATTTTGAAGCAAACGGGCACAATTTTGCAGTTAAATAATGAGAAACACGTCCGAAGCCGCAGGCAAAGGCGGCTGCCGGAAAATCAAAACGACAGTTATTTATTGCAAATGTGTACATATAGACAAAATAATATGCCATTCGCAAACATTACCTGTATTCAGCAACCAGCAAACAGGAAATCGGCCGACAGCCGATATGCAGAAAAACGCATGAATATACGTGATAAAAAGCCGAATTATGCATACCTATGCACCGAAAAGGATGCCACACTGCGCCGGAATGCTTGTGCGGAAGAGGAACAACGCTTGCGCGGCTCGGCCGGAATGCTTGTGTGGCTCGACCGGATTGCTTGTGCGGCTCGGGAAGAAAGCAGGCGACGGACGCGAAGAGGGCACGGGACGAAGGCGGGAAGCACCTTTCGCCTCTAAAATATTTGTAAGCATTTCGCTACCGAACTATCCGACAGGCAGATAAGCACTTCCCGCTTCGAAAACAGCCGGTGCGCCGCACCTCCGGACGAAAAACGCGATTCTGAGGCGACAGGGACGACAAAGTGTCAAAATGAAAGGAAGCATTTTTTCTGTCGGAAAATAGTGATACATTTGCAGACGGTAAAACATAAGGTACGCAACATGATGAACTGGAACCAACTCCTCTCCGCCAAGCGCTTCGGACTGGAAGAATATCACTCCGAGCATCCCGAAAACCGCTCGGAATTTCAGCGCGACTACGACCGACTCATCTTCTCCGCCCCCTTCAGGCGGTTGCAGAACAAGACGCAGGTATTCCCGCTGCCGGGCAGCATCTTCGTGCACAACCGACTGACGCACAGCCTCGAAGTGTCGTGCGTGGGACGCTCGTTAGGCAACGACGTGGCACGCGCCCTGCTCGCCCGCCGCCCCGAACTGCACGAAACCTTCCTGGCCGAAATCGGTTCCATCGTCTCGGCCGCCTGCCTGGCGCACGATCTGGGCAATCCGCCCTTCGGGCACTCGGGCGAACGCGCCATCTCCACCTTCTTCTCCGAAGGCAACGGCCTGACCCTGCGCGACCGTCTGACTGACGCCGAGTGGAGCGACCTGACGCACTTCGAAGGCAACGCCAACGCCTTCCGCCTGCTCACCCACCAGTTCGAAGGTCGCCGCCGCGGCGGCTTCGTGCTGACCTACTCCACGCTGGCCAGCATCGTGAAGTACCCCTTCTCGTCGAGCTTAGCCGGCAAAAAGTCGAAGTTCGGCTTCTTCACCACCGAGGAAGACAGTTTCCGCCGCATCGCCGAAGAGCTGGGCATGGAGAAGCTGAACGACACTCCGCTGAAGTATGCCCGCCACCCGCTGGTTTACCTCGTGGAAGCCGCCGACGACATCTGCTACCAGATGATGGACATCGAAGACGCCCACAAACTGAAGATACTGACCACGGCCGAGACGCAGGCACTGATGCTGGCCTTCTTCACCGACGAACGCCAGGCACACATGCAGAAGACGCTACAAATAGTGAGCGACATCAACGAGCAGATAGCCTACCTGCGTTCGTGCGTCATCGGGCTGCTGATACGCGAGTGCACACAAGCCTTCCTCGACAACGAGCAGGCCATCCTGTCAGGCACGTTCGAGGGTCCCCTCATCCGCCACATCGCCCCCCTGCCCGCCGCGGCCTACAAGCATTGCTCCGAAGTGGCGGTCGAGAAAATCTACCGCTCGCGCGACGTGGTTGACATCGAGCTGGCCGGTTTCCGCATCATCGGCACCCTGCTCCAGCTAATGACCGATGCCGTCTGCGCCCCCGAGAAGGCTTATTCCCAGTTGCTCATCAACCGCGTGTCAAGCCAGTACAAAATAAAATCGCCCGTATTCCGGGAAAGAATACAGGCGGTATTGGATTATATCTCGGGCATGACCGATGTCTTTGCGCTCGACCTCTACCGTAAGATAAACGGCAACAGTCTGCCCACTATTTCATAAAAACCAGTGAAGAAGGGCGCATCAAAACCAAAGGAATGCCCGTCATCCTGTTATTTTCAGGCACGGATTACACGGAAGTTCGCGGATTATCATTCTTCTTTCTCCGTGTTTTTCCGCGTAATCCGTGCCTGAAGGAAAGCGATTCCTTAAATCAGATACATCCCCTTCCCTACATGATTACTTGCTGGGATAGAACACCTTGTTGGCACCCGAAGTCAGGTGGCAGGCGTCCGGCTCGCTTTCGATGAACGACTGGATGTGGCGCATGCGCTTTTCGGCCAGGATTTCATCGACGGCAATCAGAATGCCGGTCTCTTCCACATCGCCAAAGCCGTAGTTGATGGCGGTGCCGAACATGCGCATCGTGGGGCTCAGACTCATGTAAGCGTTCACCAACGGCGGAATGTTATAGCCCAACTTGCGGATTTCGCCGTTCAGTATCTTATAATCGTCCTTGAACGTGTCTTTGCAGAACAATGCGGCGAGTTCCTTCTCGTCCGACTCCAGCTGCAAGGGTTCCATGGGAACAATCAGATTCTCCTTATCGCCGAAGTGCTTGCGCAGGAAGTACAGAATCATGTCGCGCCCCTTGCGGTTGTAGCTGGGGTACATGGTCACCTTGCCGAAGAAATACTTCACGTTGGGCATTATTACGGTCAGCGCGCCCAGCCCGTCCCACAGGTTGTCCAATGCGAACAGGCCTTTGCTTCCGGCACGTGTGGACTGATACTCGAGCGTCACAAACGAACGTCCCAGTTCGATCGTGGTAGGAAGATACTCCTTCAAGAACTTCTCCGAGAAGTGGAACATGTGCGAAGTGGCCAGAATGGGCGCACCGTGCTCGTCGAAGCGCACGTCGGTGCCCAGGATGTAACGGTAGCCCCCCAGGATTTCCTCTGCTTCGGGATTCCATACAATCAGTTGCTTGTAAGGATGCTCCATGGTATCATACTCGTCAATGTCCATCGACATGCCGGTTCCGCCGCCTGCCGCACGAAATGCGATTTCGCGCAGACGGCCAATCTCCTTCATGGTGTTGGGAGAGTCTTGCGCCGTGATAATATAAATCTGGTTGTTGCTCTTGTTGGTCATTCGCAGGCGCTTGTCTTCGGTCAGCTCCGCTTTCAGCAGTTCCTTACTTATGGGTTCAATAATATCTTCCATACCTCTCTTTACCTAACTCTATTGTTAATTCTCTATTTTCAGTTTATAAACGATGTCTTTCACATACTGCGCCCACTGGGCAGGCGTCTTCGACTTGTCAAACGTCTGCCAGGGAATCGGCTTGCCTATGGTAATGGTGAAAGTCTTGTGGCGGTTCTTCAGCATTTCATCGGCCAGATACAGCATGGCAATGTTGAACTTCAGACCGATGGCCTTGCAGAAGTTGGCCAGATTGTAGAAGAAGTCGGAGTTTCTTCCTTCGAAATGAATGGGCACCACGTCGCGGTGAGACAGCACGCTCTTCACAATGAACGTCTTCTTCCAGTCAAGGTCGCGGATCACCCCGTTGCGGCGGCGCGAACACAAGCCGGCGGGAAACATGATGAGCTGGTCGTCGGAAGCGAAGCCGGCCTCTACCAGCTTCGGAAAGTCCTTTGCCTGCCGTCCGGTCTTGTTGATGGGGATGCAAAGAGGAGCCAGGCCATGCAGGTTCATCAGCAGGTCGTTGACCATGTACTTCACTTTGCCATGATAGAACGTCCCGAGCACATAGCCCAGCGCCAGACCGTCCTGGCCACCCAGCGGATGATTGCAGACAAAGGTATATAGCCCCTCTTTCGGCAAGTTTTCCTGTCCCTCCACCACGATTTTGGCATCGAGGAAGTCGAGACTGGCCTTCAGGAAGTCCACACCTACCTTGTCCTTCGACTCCCTTAAGAATACATTCAGCTCGTCCTGGTGGACAATATGCTTCAAGTAGGAAACGACGAACTTCGGTATGTACTTCGACTGTTTCGGAGCTTTCTCCCGAAGAACCTTGTCTATGTCAATCAAGAATAAAGAGTCGTCAGCCATTCTTCTTTACAATGAAATGATTGCGCAAAAATAATTCATCTTTTTTATTAAATGCAAACATTTAACCTAAAACTGCACCCAAAATCTGCCAAATGGCACATAAAAGCTATCAATTGATAGTTTTTCCCCCTTTTATTGTCTGTTTTCCACCCGTCAAAGACAAAGAAGTTTCGTAAACTTGCACTTGCAAAACATCCGAAAAAACAAGTAAAAACCAAAACAAAGCACAATTATGAACAGCATTGCATTTCAAAACGACCTGATAGGAATACAAGATGAGCTCTTACGCTTTGCATATAAACTGACTGCCGACCGCGAAGAAGCAAACGACCTCTTGCAGGAAACTTCGCTCAAAGCACTGGACAACAAGGAAAAATATACGCCCGACACCAACTTCAAGGGCTGGATATATACCATCATGCGAAACATCTTCATCAACAACTACCGCAAGGTGGTGCGCGACCAGACTTTCATCGATCAGACCGAGCAGCTCTATCACCTGAACCTGCCTCGCGATGCTGCGTTCGAAAGCACCGAAACCGCCTACGACCTGAAGGAGATGCACCGCATCGTCAACGCCTTGCCGCGCGAATACAAGGTGCCCTTCTCCATGCACGTGGCCGGATTCAAATACCGCGAAATAGCCGACAAGCTGAACCTGCCGCTCGGAACGGTGAAGAGCCGCATCTTCTCAACCCGCAAGAAGCTGCAGCAAGACCTTAAAGACTTCGTCTGATCCCAATCTTTCTCCATACATAAGCTAAGTCTGGCCGGCCCGCCTGCGACACCGTCAAAGGCCGGGCCTGCAACCAGACAACCATCAGATCCCGACAATTGCAACAAACCATAGCAAGCCGACAAGCCAAAGAAATAATCATCGTAAATTTTAGTTGTGTCGACCGGAAGGGCAGAGCGGATAACATTCGCTTGTGCCCTTCTCTTTTTCCCCACAAAGCTCCCCACAACAACCCGCAAATGTCCTCCGGACGCCCCAATCGCCCACCAGCAAAGGGCTACAGCATATTCTTCATATTCAAACGGATAAGTCTTCAACAGGGTGTTGAAAACTTGTTATTAAGATTTTGGTTAAAACATGGTGGGGAATTGTGGGGAATTGTGTACTTTTACGGTCGCTTATTATAATAAGGTAGAAATTGATACGTTTCTTAGGCAATATCGAGGCTAAGGCAGACGCTAAAGGAAGAGTCTTTATCCCTGCCGGATTCAGGAAGCAGCTTCAGGCCGCCTCCGAAGAACGGCTCGTGCTGCGTAAAGACGTCTATCAGGATTGCTTGGTGCTCTATCCCGAAAGCGCCTGGTTCAGCACCCTGAACCAGCTTCGCCAACGGCTGAACAAATGGAACGCCCGACAGCAAACCATCTTCCGCCAGTTCGTCAGCGATGCCGAAATCGTGGTGCCCGACGGAAACGGACGCATTCTGATACCCAAGCGTTACCTGCAAATGGCAGGCATACAAAGCGATGTACGCTTCATCGGAATGGACAACACCATCGAAATCTGGGCCAAAGAACGGGCCGAACAACCGTTCATGTCGCCCGAAGAATTCAGTCAGGCCCTGCAGGAAGTACTGGGTGACGAAAACAACCGGCAGGCAGACGAAATCGCCCCCTGCGACCAAGAACCAATGCCCTGAACTGCACACCAACTCAAGTAAAGGAGAAAAAGAAATGGCAAACGAAGAACAGACATATCACATACCGGTATTGCTGAAGCCCAGCGTAAACGGAATGAATATACGTCCCGACGGCACGTATGTGGACGTCACGTTCGGCGGCGGCGGACACTCGCGCGAAATCCTCTCACGATTGGGCGAAGGCGGCCGTCTGCTTGGCTTCGACCAAGACGAAGACGCCGAACGGAACATCGTCAACGACCCGCACTTCACCTTCGTGCGCAGCAACTTCCGCTACCTGCACAACTTTCTGCGCTATTACGGCATCGAGCAGGTGGACGGAATACTGGCCGACCTGGGTGTATCGTCCCACCACTTCGACGACAGCGAACGGGGCTTTTCCTTCCGCTTCGACGGTGCCTTGGACATGCGCATGAACAAACGGGCCGGACTGACCGCTGCCGACATCGTCAACACCTACGACGAAGAACGACTGGCCGACATCTTCTACCTGTATGGCGAACTGAAAAACAGCCGTAAACTGGCCTCAGCCCTTGCCAAGGCACGCTGCTCACAGCGCATCAGCACAATCGGCGAATTTCTCGACGTCGTGAAGCCCCTCTTCGGACGGGAGCGCGAAAAGAAAGAACTGGCAAAAGTCTTTCAGGCTCTTCGCATCGAAGTCAATCAGGAAATGGAAGCCCTGAAAGAGATGCTATACGCCGCCACCGAAGCCCTACGCCCGGGCGGACGGCTCGTTGTCATCACCTACCACTCGCTGGAAGACCGCATGGTGAAAAACATCATGAAGACCGGAAACATCGAGGGCAAAGCCGAACAAGACTTCTTCGGTCACGTAAAAACGCCATTCCGCCTGGTCAACAACAAAGTGATTGTTCCCGACGATGACGAAATAGAACGTAATCCGCGCTCACGAAGCGCCAAACTGAGAATTGCTGAAAAGAAAGAAACCGCCGCAAACGAATAGAAAGGAGAGCTTATGAGCAACAACGAACATACAGAAGAGAAAAAGGAGGAAAAGATAAAACGACGCACCGCGTGGAAGAACATCATCGGAGGCGACATACTGGCAGCAAACTTCTTCCGCCGCCAAAGCAAGCTGATTGTGCTCATCATGGTGCTCGTCATTTTCTATATACACAACCGATACGCTGCACAGCAACAGCTTATAGAGATTGACAAACTGAAGAAAGAACTGACAGATATCAAATACGACGCCCTGACGCGCAGCTCCGAACTGATGGAAAGAAGCCGCCAGTCGAAAATCGAAGAATACATCGCTACCAAAGAGAGCGACCTGCAGACCTCGACCAATCCGCCGTACCTGATAAAGAACAAATAAACAGATAACAAGAACTATAAATACCGAACAACATTGGCTGTAAACAAGAAAAATATAATGACCCGCTACTTCTTCGTCGTACTCGTCATGAGTGTGATAGGAGTACTGATTATTGCCAAAGGCGCCATCATCATGTTCGCCGAACGGCAATACTGGCAGGATGTGGCCGATCGTTTTGTAAAGGAGAACGTCACCATCAAACCCAACCGCGGAAACATACTTTCCGCCGACGGCAAACTGATGGCAAGCTCGCTGCCCGAGTACAAAATATTCATGGACTTCATGACGGGCGAACGCGACGAGAAGCGCAGAAAGAAAGAACAGCACCGCAAGGACTCCGTCTGGAATGCCAACCTCGACTCCATCTGCATCGGGCTGAACCAGATATTTCCTGAGTATTCAGTCGCCACATTCAAAGCGCATCTGAAGAAAGGACGCAAGATGAAAAGCCGCAACTACAACATCCTGCCCAGCCGAAGCCGCCGTATTTCGTACATACAATACAAGGAAGCCAAACGACTGCCCGTGTTCAAGATGAACAAATACAAGGGAGGCTTCCACGAACAGATATTCAACCAGCGCAAGAAGCCCTTTGGCTCGCTGGCTGCCCGAACCTTGGGAGACTTGTACGCCGACACGGCTCAAGGAGCAAAGAACGGCATCGAACTGGCTTTCGACACCCTGCTGAAAGGACGCAACGGCATCACACACCGCCAGAAAGTGATGAACAAGTACCTGAACATTGTTGACCTTCCACCCATAGACGGATGTGACATCATCTCGACCATCGATGTCGATATGCAGGATATCTGCGAGAAAGCATTGGTGGACAAACTGAAGGAACTCGATGCAAGCGTGGGCGTTGCCGTACTGATGGAAGTGCAGACAGGCGAAGTAAAAGCCATTGTCAACATGACCAAAGCCGGCGACGGCAACTACTACGAGATGCGCAACAATGCCATCAGCGATATGCTCGAACCGGGTTCTACCTTCAAGACGGCTTCGATCATGGTGGCCCTTGAAGACGGAAAGATTACGCCCGACACCGAAGTCGATACCGGTAACGGCGTCATGAACATGTACGGCAGCAAGATGAAAGACCACAACTGGCACCGCGGAGGATATGGAAAGATCAACGTCACGCGCATTCTGGAAGTTTCGTCCAACGTAGGCGTGTCGTACCTGATAGACAAATACTACAAGGACGACCCGCAGAAGTATGTGGACGGCCTGAAGCGAATGAGCATTGACCAACCCCTGCATCTGCAGATACCCGGCGAGGGAAAGCCGAACATAAAAGGCCCCAAAGAGCGATACTTTGCCAAGACTACCCTGCCTTGGATGAGTATCGGCTACGAGACACAGCTTCCGCCCCTCAACACACTGACGTTCTACAACGCCATTGCCAACAATGGTGTCATGGTACGACCCAAGTTTGTCAAGGCAGCCGTAAAGGACGGAGAAGTAGTCAAGGAGTATCCTACCGAAATCATCAATCCGAAAATCTGCTCCGACCATACCCTTACACAGATTCGTGAGATTCTGCGGAAAGTCGTTTCGGAAGGACTGGCCAAGCCGGCGGGAAGCAAACAATTCTCGGTATCGGGGAAGACTGGAACCGCACAGATTTCGCAAGGCGCAGCCGGATACAAGGCGGGACGTACACACTACTTGGTCAGCTTCTGCGGATACTTCCCTTCGGAAGCGCCGAAGTACAGCTGCATCGTTGCCATACAGAAGTCGGGACTGCCCGCCTCGGGAGGTTTGATGGCAGGCAGCGTCTTCAGCAAGATAGCCGAAAGGGTGTATGCCAAGAACCTGCGCTTCGACCTGAGCAACGCCATAGACAGTACCACGAACGTGATTCCCCCGGTAAAAGCCGGAGACCTGAGCGAAGCTTCGTACGTACTGAACAGCCTGAACGTACCTGTACAAGGTGACGCAACCGCGGAACAGAAAAGCGGCAGCGTATGGGGACACACGCAAGCAGCCCCGAGCGCCGTCATTCTGCAAAGCCAGGAGATGCCGACCAAGACCGTGCCCAGCGTCATCGGAATGGGAGCGAAAGATGCCGTCTATCTGCTCGAAAAAGAAGGATTGAAAGTAAGAATCAGCGGAGTGGGACGAGTGAAACGGCAATCCATCGCTGGCGGAAGCCGGGTAGTGAAAGGTCAGACCATCCTGCTGACCATGAACAACTAAGCATCCCGACGGTTCGGACAAAGCCGTTCCTCGGAAACCTAAGGACAAGATAAAGATAAGATAGTATATATAATAAGGTATAGAACAAACAAGCTAACGGGAAACAACCCGTTATCCGTTATCAGAAGAAAAGATATGAAACTGAACGAATTGCTTAAGACGATACAACCGATACAGATTATCGGAAGTACGGAGACGGAAATCAACGGAGTAAACATCGATTCGAGACAGATTGCCCAGGGACACCTGTTCATGGCCATGCACGGCACACAGACAGACGGACATGTCTATATTCCGGCTGCCATCGAGAAGGGAGCCGTCGCCATCCTGTGCGAGGATCTGCCCGACGAACGCAAGGAAGGCATCACCTACATACAGGTAAAAGACAGCGAAGAAGCCGTCGGCAAAGTGGCCACCCTGTTCTACGGCGACCCGACATCGAAATTAGAGCTGGTAGGCGTAACCGGTACCAACGGAAAGACCACCATCGCTACCTTATTATATCATACGTTCCGCTACTTCGGCTACAAGGTGGGACTGATTTCGACCGTGTGCAACTACATCGACGACCGTGCCGTGCCCACCGAACATACAACCCCCGACCCCATCACCCTGAACCGTCTGCTGGGCGAGATGGCCGACAGCGGTTGCAAGTATGCCTTCATGGAAGTAAGCTCGCACTCCATCGCACAGAAACGCATCAGCGGGTTGCGCTTTGCCGGAGGAATCTTCACGAATCTAACACGCGACCATCTGGATTACCACAAGACGGTGGAGAACTACCTCAAAGCCAAAAAGAAATTTTTCGACGACATGCCCAAGGAAGCTTTCAGCCTGACCAATCTGGACGACAAGAACGGCCTGGTGATGACGCAAAACACACGTTCGCGAGTATATACCTATTCGCTGCGCAGCCTGAGCGACTTCAAGGGTCGTGTATTAGAGTCGCACTTCGAAGGCATGTTGCTCGACTTCAACAACCACGAAGTAGCCGTTCACTTCATCGGACGCTTCAATGCCTCCAACCTGCTGGCCGTCTTTGGCGCTGCCGTATTGCTGGGCAAGAAGGAAGAAGACGTACTGGTGGCCCTGAGCACCCTGCATCCGGTGGCCGGACGCTTCGACGCGGTGCGCTCACCCAAAGGCTTCACCGCCATCGTGGACTATGCCCACACGCCTGACGCACTGGTCAACGTGCTGAACGCCATCCACGGCGTGCTGGAAGGTAAAGGGAAAGTTATCACCGTAGTAGGTGCCGGCGGCAACCGCGACAAAGGCAAACGACCCATCATGGCCAAGGAATCGGCCCGACTGAGCGACCGCCTCATCATCACCAGCGACAATCCCCGCTTCGAAGAGCCACAGGACATCATCAACGACATGCTGGCCGGACTCGACAAGGACGACATGCAGAAAACCATCAGCATCGTTGACCGCCGCGACGCCATCAAGACGGCCTGCATGCTGGCACAACCGGGCGACGTCATCCTCATCGCCGGCAAGGGACACGAGAACTATCAGGAAGTGAAGGGCGTAAAGCATCACTTCGACGATAAGGAGGAGGTGACCCGAATCATGAACGGCGAGTAAAGTATCTCCCTCCTGCCCCTCTCCCAAGGAGAAAGGAGACGGAGGCCAGCTTCGAAAAACGAACAATGGGAAACTTTGGTAAATATAGAAACTGATAAACTAAAAGACTGATATGTTGTATTACTTATTCCAATGGCTGGACAAATACGACTTCCCCGGCGCGGGCATGTTCGGATACACGTCGTTCCGCTCGCTGATGGCTGTCATTCTGGCCCTGCTCATTTCGAGCATCTGGGGTGACAAGTTCATCAACCTGCTGAAGCGGAAACAAATCACCGAAACGCAGCGCGACGCCAGCATCGACCCCTTCGGCGTGAACAAGGTGGGCGTGCCAAGCATGGGAGGCGTCATCATCATCTTTGCCATACTTATCCCCTGCCTGCTGCTGGGCAAGCTGAACAACATCTACATGATACTGATGCTGATTACGACCGTATGGCTGGGCTCGCTCGGATTTGCCGACGACTACATCAAGATATTCAAGAAAGACAAGGAAGGCCTGCACGGCAAGTTCAAGATCATCGGTCAGGTGGGCCTGGGCCTCATCGTGGGACTGACGCTGTACCTGAGCCCGCAAGTGGTGATACGCGAGAACATCGAAATCCCCCAACCCGACGGACAGGTAGAAGTGGTACATGCCGCCAAAGAGATAAAGGCGACGCAGACCACCATCCCCTTCTTCAAGAGCAACAACTTAGACTATGCCGACCTGATGGGCTTCATGGGCAAACATGCGCAGACGGCGGGATGGGTGCTGTTCGTGCTGGTCACCATCTTCGTAGTGACGGCCGTGAGCAACGGTGCCAACCTGAACGACGGCATGGACGGCATGGCGGCCGGGAACTCGGCCATTATCGGCGTGACGCTGGGCATATTGGCCTACGTTTCGAGCCACATTGAGTACGCCGGCTACCTGAACATCATGTACATACCGGGCTCGGAAGAACTGGTTATCTTCATCTGCGCCTTCATCGGTGCGCTGATAGGCTTCCTGTGGTACAACGCCTATCCGGCACAGGTCTTCATGGGCGATACCGGCAGTCTGACCATCGGCGGCATCATCGCCGTGTTTGCCATCATCATCCACAAGGAACTGCTTATCCCGATTCTGTGCGGCGTGTTCCTGGTCGAAAACCTTTCCGTCATTCTGCAGCGCGTTTACTACAAAATGGGCAAGCGGAAGGGAGTGAAGCAACGCCTCTTCAAGCGCACACCCATCCACGACCACTTCCGCACCAGCATGAGCCTGGTGGAGCCGGGGTGCAAAGTTGTCTTCAAAAGTCCCGAGAAGCTGTTCCACGAATCGAAGATCACCGTCCGCTTCTGGATTGTGACCATCGTGCTGGCAGCCATCACCATCATTACGCTGAAGATAAGATAAAGGGCCTCTCCCACAACCCCTCCCACAAAGGGAGGGAAGAAGGCGACTGAGAGACAGAAAAAACAAAAACTGAACATTAGAAGAACAAGATATGAAACAGGAAAGTAATTGTACAGACAGAAGTAACTCTACCGTCCTCCCTACCGGAGAGGAAAAGGAAAAGAGAACTCGGATTGTAGTTTTAGGAGCCGGCGAAAGCGGCGCAGGCGCTGCCGTACTGGCCAAAGTGAAAGGGCTGGACACGTTTGTTTCCGACATGTCCACGATCAAAGACAAATACAAGGAACTGCTGAACAAGTACGACATTGCCTGGGAAGAAGGACACCACACGGAGGAGCTGATTCTGAACGCAGACGAAGTGGTGAAAAGCCCCGGCATCCCCAACGACGCACCCCTGATTCTGAAACTGAAGGAAAAAGGCATCCCCGTCATCTCCGAAATAGAGTTTGCCGGACGTTATACCGATGCCAAAATGATCTGTATCACCGGTTCGAACGGTAAGACCACGACCACCTCGCTCATCTACCACATCTTCAAGAGCGCAGGACTGAACGTCGGCCTGGCCGGAAACATCGGAAACAGCCTGGCCCTGCAGGTAGCCACCGAGCAGCACGACTATTACGTCATCGAACTGAGCAGCTTCCAGCTGGACAACATGTACAAGTTCCGCGCCAACATCGCCGTGCTGATGAACATCACCCCCGACCATCTGGACCGCTACGACCACTGCATGCAGAATTACGTCGATGCCAAATTCCGCATCACGCAGAACCAGACGCCCGACGATGCCTTCGTCTTCTGGAACGACGACCCCATCATCAAGCGCGAACTGGCCAAGCACGGACTGAAGGCGCATCTGTACCCCTTCTCGGCCGTCAAGGAAGAAGGAGCCATCGCCTACGTGGAAGACGGCGAAGTAGAGATAAACGCCCCCATCGCCTTCAACATGGAGCAGGAGGAACTGGCGCTGCACGGCACGCACAACCTGTACAACTCGCTGGCAGCCGGCATCTCGGCTAATCTGGCGGGCATCAAGAAGGAATACATCCGCAAGGCGTTGTCCGACTTCAAGGGCGTGGAGCACCGGCTCGAAAAAGTCTGCGACGTGCGCGGTGTACACTTCATCAACGACTCGAAGGCCACCAACGTCAACTCCTGCTGGTATGCCCTGCAGAGCATGACCACGAAGACCGTCCTCATCCTGGGCGGCAAGGACAAGGGCAACGACTACACCGAAATCGAAGACTTAGTACGCGAGAAGTGTTCGGCATTAGTCTATTTAGGACTGCACAATGAGAAGCTGCACGCCTTCTTCGACCGTCTGGGTCTGCCCGTAGCCGACGTGCAGACGGGCATGAAGGATGCCGTCGAAGCCGCCTTCCGCCTGGCCAAGAAAGGTGAAACCGTACTGCTGAGCCCCTGCTGCGCCTCGTTCGACCTCTTCAAGAGCTACGAAGACCGCGGCGACCAGTTCAAGAAGTACGTCCGCGAACTGTAATCCCCGAACATGCGTCCCACACCGGCTGAAGGGTGCCCGCCGGCATCCTCCGGAAGGACTGCCGGACATGCGTTTGCAGGACACTTGCACGGCTCGGGAGAGACACTTGTACGGCTCGCGAGAGACACTTGCACGGCTCGCGAGCCACACTTGCACGGCTCAGCACCCCTGCCAGACGCCTTCTGAGAGGCCTCAAAAGCCACCCGGAGCAACAACGAAACTGTAGAAACCATATAACTCAATTATCGACTAACGTGGATTTACTAAAAAGCATATTCAAAGGAGACAAGGTCATCTGGATGATCTTCCTCTGTCTTTGTCTCATCTCCATCATCGAAGTGTTCAGTGCCGCCAGCACGCTGACCTACAAAAGCGGCGACCACTGGGCACCCATCACGCAGCACAGCATCCTGCTGATGGTGGGAGCAGTCATCGTGGTACTGGTTCACAACATTCCCTACAAGTGGTTCCAGGTATTCCCCGTATTTCTGCTGCCGCTCTCCATCGGGTTGCTGGCCTTCGTCATGCTGATGGGTTTCGTCACGGGCGACCGCGTCAACGGTGCCGCCCGCTGGATGACGTTCATGGGCATCCAGTTCCAGCCTTCGGAGATAGCCAAGATGGCCGTGGTCATCGTCACCGCCTTCATCCTGTCGAAGGGTCAGGACGAAAACGGAGCCAGCCCGAAGGCCTTCAAGCGAATCATGATTATCACGTGCATCGTGTGCGGCCTCATCCTGCCCGAGAACTACTCCACGGGGATGCTGCTCTTCGGCACCGTCTATCTGATGATGTTCATCGGACGCATCCAGCCCAAAAAGCTGTTGCTGCTGGGCGGAGGCATCGCCGCCTTCTTAGTGGTATTCGTGTCGTTCCTGCTGGTCACGCCCGACAAGACGCTTGAGAAGATTCCGATGGGCCACCGATTCACTACCGTCAAGTCGCGTATCGCCGACTTCGCAGGCAAGGAAGAAGTGCCCGCCGCCAAGTTCGACATCGACGGCGACGGACAGGTAGCCCACGCCCGCATTGCCGTGGCCACGAGCCACGTCATAGGCAAGGGACCGGGTAACTCCGTGCAGCGCGACTTCCTGAGCCAGGCCTTTTCCGACTTCATCTTCGCCATCATCATCGAAGAGCTGGGTCTGGTAGGCGGCGTCGTAGTCGTCTTCCTCTACATCTGCCTGCTGGTGCGCGTAGGACGCATCGCAAGGAAGTGCGACCGCACCTTTCCGGCATTCCTCATCATGGGCATCGCCCTGCTGCTGGTCACGCAGGCCATGTTCAACATGATGGTGGCCGTCGGACTGGCCCCCGTCACCGGACAGCCGTTGCCCCTCATCAGCAAGGGTGGAACCTCGACGTTCATCAACTGTGCCTACATCGGCATGATACTGAGCGTGAGCCGCTACACCGCCAAGCTGGAAGAGCAGAAGCTGCACGACGCACAGATTCCGCTGCTGGTCGATGCCGGTACCGGAGCTGCCCCCGAGCCGTCGCCCTCTGACGACGCACAGACGGCGGCCGACCCCACCTCGAAAGCACTGAACAGCGATGCCGAGTTCGAATAACATACAACAACCCCTTAATACTTCAGACGAAATGAACGAACATCCTCATATCATCATCAGCGGCGGCGGCACGGGAGGCCACATCTTCCCCGCCGTCTCCATAGCCAACGCCATCAAGGAACTGCGCCCCGGAGCCGAAATACTGTTCGTGGGCGCCGAAGGACGCATGGAGATGCAGCGTGTGCCCGATGCCGGATACAAAATCATCGGCCTGCCCGTGGCCGGATTCGACCGCAAGCACCTGTGGAAGAACTTTGCCGTACTGGTGAAGCTGGCACGCAGCCAGTGGAAGGCACGCAAAATCATCAAGGACTTCAAGCCCTTGGTGGCCGTAGGCGTAGGCGGCTATGCCAGCGGGCCCACGCTGAAGACCGCCGGCATGATGGGCATCCCCACCCTGATACAGGAGCAGAACTCCTACGCCGGCGTCACCAACAAACTGCTGGCCCAGAAGGCGCGCAAAATCTGCGTGGCCTACGAAGGCATGGAGAAGTTCTTCCCGGCCGATAAAATCATCATGACCGGCAACCCCGTACGGCAGAACCTCTTCGGCCACTCCATCACCCGTCAGGAAGCTGCCGAACTGTTCGGCCTCGACCCGGCAAAGAAGACCATCCTGATACTGGGCGGAAGCCTGGGCGCACGCACCATCAACCAGACGCTGACTGCCGCCCTCGAAACGATGCGCGCACATCCCGACATCCAGTTCATCTGGCAGACCGGAAAAATATACATCGAGCAGGTGAAGCAGGCCATTGTCGCCTTCACGGGCGAAGCCGTGCGCCATCCGCACATCACGGCCATCCCCAACCTGTACGTCACCGACTTCATCAAGGACATGGCCAAAGCCTATACGCTGGCCGACCTCGTCATCTCGCGTGCCGGAGCAGGCTCCATCTCCGAATTCTGCCTGCTGCACAAGCCCGTCATACTGGTGCCCTCGCCCAACGTGGCCGAGGACCATCAGACGAAGAACGCCCTGGCGCTGGTCAACAAGGATGCGGCCCTCTACGTCAAGGATGCCGAAGCGATGGAGAAACTCATCCCCACCGCCCTCGAAACCATAGCCGACGACAACCGCCTGCAGGCACTCAGCAGCAACATTGCCCGGCTGGCCTTGCCCGACTCTGCCCGACGCATCGCCGAAGAAGTACTGAAACTGGCAGATAACGCATAACAACAACCTAAAGACATACAGACAATGGATATAGAAAACATAAAGTCGGTTTACTTCGTCGGCGCAGGCGGCATCGGCATGAGCGCCCTGATACGCTACTTCCTGTCGAAAGGCAAGACCGTGGCCGGCTACGACCGTACCCCCAGCGAACTGACCGAACGCCTCATTGCCGAAGGCGCACAGATACACTACGAAGAGAACGCCGACCTGATACCCCAGGCCTGCAAGGACAAGGACACCACATTAGTTGTCTTCACCCCCGCCATCCCGCACGACCACCGCGAGTTGGCCTATTTCCGCCAGAACGGGTTCGAGATACACAAGCGTGCCCAGGTGCTGGGCCTCATCACGCGCGGCAGCAAGGCACTGTGTGTGGCCGGCACCCACGGTAAGACCACTACCAGCACCATGGCCGCACACCTGCTCCACCAGTCGCACGTAGGCTGCACCGCTTTCTTAGGAGGAATTTCGAAAAACTACGGCACCAACCTGTTGCTCTCGGCCGACAGTCCCTACACCGTCATCGAGGCCGACGAGTTCGACCGCTCCTTCCACTGGCTCTCGCCCTACATGAGCGTCATCACCGCTACCGACCCCGACCATCTGGACATCTACGGCACCAAGGAAGCCTACCTCGAAAGCTTCCGCCACTACACCACCCTCATCCAGCCGGGCGGCGCGCTGATCATCCATACCGGATTAGAGATGAAGCCCGATGTGCAACCCGGTGTACGTACTTACACCTACTCGCGCACCGAAGGCGACTTTCATGCCGAGAACATCCGCATCGGCGGCGGCGAAATCACCATCGACTTCGTTGCCCCCGACACGCGCATCAACGACATACGGCTCGGCGTCCCCGTCAGCATCAACATCGAAAACGGCGTGGCAGCCATGGCGCTGGCCCACCTCAACGGTGTCACCGACGACGAAATCCGCCAGGGCATGGCCAGCTTCCGCGGCGTAGATCGCCGGTTCGACTTCCGCCTGAAGACCGACCACCTGGTACTGCTGAGCGACTACGCCCACCATCCTGCCGAGATAGCCCAAAGCGTGAAGTCCATCCGCGAAATCTATCCCGACCGGAAGATCACAGCCATCTTCCAGCCCCACCTCTATACGCGTACCCGCGATTTCTACAAGGACTTTGCCGGCAGCCTGTCACTGCTCGACGAAGTCATCCTGACCGAAATCTATCCGGCACGCGAAGAGCCCATTCCCGGTGTCAGCAGCCAACTCATCTACGACAACCTGCGCCCGGGCATCGAAAAGTACATCTGCCCCAAGAAGGACCTGCTCAACTTCCTTGCGACGAAGAGCTTTCAGGTGGTCATCGTACTGGGAGCCGGCGACCTTGACAACTACATTCCCGAGATGATAAAGATACTCCATTAATACCCAGGTTATGATAAAGCGTATTTTACTTTCCATCGTCCTGCTGTTCGTCCTTGCCTATTTAGTGATGGCCGTCACAGCCTTCAACCGGAAACCGGAAGGACAGGTGTGCCACGACATACAGCTCACCATACAGGACACAGCTTATGCCGGCTTCATCACCAAGAAGGAAATAATCGGCATGCTTGAAAAAAAAGGCATCAACCCCATCGGGAAGAAGCTGGAACGCATACGCACCAAAACCTTGGAGAAAGAGTTGTCCCGCCATCCCCTCATCGACCGGGTAGAATGCTACAAGACCCCCAGCGGAAAGCTGTGCGTCGAAGTCACCCAGCGCATACCCATCCTGCGCGTCATGAGCGACAACGGCGACAACTACTATCTGGACAACAAAGGCACCGTGATGCCCCCCGATGCCAAATGCGTGGCACACCTTGCCGTAGCCACCGGAAGTGTAGAAAAGTCATTTGCCATGAGGGATTTATATAAGTTTGCAGTATTTTTGCAAAACAATTCCTTTTGGAATGCACAGATTGAACAGATTCACGTTCTGCCGGGCAGGAACATCGAACTGGTGCCGCGAGTAGGCAACCACCTCATCTACCTTGGCCGGATAGACAACTTCGAGAACAAACTGAAACGGGTCAAGGCCTTCTACGAAAAAGGCCTGAACCAGGTAGGCTGGAACAAATACTCGCGGATAAACGTTGAATTTGGGAATCAGATAATTTGTACAAAGAAATAAACTAAATACATTAAATATGGCAACAACAGATTTTATCGCCGCCATCGAGTTGAGTTCTTCCAAGGTATCCGGCATCGCCGGCAAGAAGAACAGTGACGGAAGCATCCAGGTGTTGGCTTATGCACGCGAAGAGGCATCCTCGTTCATACACAAGGGAGTCATCTACAACATCGATAAGACAGCCCAGGCATTGACTTCCATCATCAACAAGCTGGAAAGCCAACTCAACAACTCCATTGCCAAAGTGTATGTAGGCATTGGCGGACAGTCATTGCGCACGGTAGCAAATGCGGTAAGCCGTACGCTGGAAGAAGAAGGCATCATCTCGCAGGAACTCATCGACAGCATCTGTGACGAAAACCTCGAGGTTCCCTTAGCCGACATGAGCGTACTGGATGTCGCCCCGCAAGAGTACAAAATAGACAATACCCTTCAGGCCGATCCCGTAGGAGTAACGGGCAAGCACATCACCGGGCAGTTCCTGAACATCGTGGCACGGGCCACCCTCAAGAAGAACCTGGAGCACAGCTTCGAACAGGCCAAGATAGAAATAGCCGACCTGCTCATTTCGCCCCTCGTACTGGCCAAAGCCGTACTGACGGAAAACGAAATGCGGTCGGGATGCGCACTGGTGGACTTCGGTGCCGACACCACCACCGTCTCCGTTTACAAGAACAACATCCTGCGCTACCTCAGCGTACTGCCCTTAGGCGGCAACAGCATCACGCGCGACATCACCACCCTGCAGATGGAAGAAGAAGAGGCCGAGAAGCTGAAACTGCAATACGGCGATGCCCTCTACGAAGAGGAAGAAGGATTGGAAACACCTGCCACCTGCCAGACTGAGGACGGACGCAGCATCGAACTGAGCGTGCTGAACAACATCATCGGCGCACGTACCGAGGAGATTCTGGCCAACGTCTGGAATCAACTACAGCTTTCCGGCTACGAGGACAAGCTTTTCTCCGGCGTCATCCTGACAGGCGGGGGCTCGAACCTGAAGCACATGGAAGAAGCCTTCCGCAAACAGAGCAAGATGGAGAAGGTCAAGACTGCCCGATTCGTCCACGAAACCATCCACGGCTTCAGCGACGTACTGAAGAAGAACGGTACGCAGAATACGCTGCTTGGCCTGCTGGCTGCCGGAAACGAGAACTGCTGCCTGCAGGAGATCCCCCGCCCGGCAACGTCACAAGCCACCGCCAGCAAAACCGCCGACATGTTCAGCAACGACGAAGACCTGAAAAGGCAGGAAGAAGCTGCTCGCATCGCCAAGCAACAGCGCGATAAGGAAGAAAGAGAACGCAAAGAGCGCGAACGCAAGGAAAAGGAGCGTTTAGAGAAGGAAGCCAGAAAGAAAAAGAAAAAAGACGGCCCCAGCTGGTTCGAGAAAACCTTCAGCAAGATTTCCAACGAAATCTTCTCGGACGAGGACATGAAGTAACAAGGGTGACAATCAGAAAGAAACATTCAGAATTATGGAAGATATAGTACAATTCGATTTCCCGACCGATTCACCGAAAATCATCAAGGTGATCGGTGTAGGTGGTGGAGGCGGCAATGCCGTCAACCACATGTACCGGGAAGGCATACACGACGTGGCTTTCGTGGTGTGCAACACCGACCGCAAGGCACTCGAAGAATCGCCCGTACCCGTCAAACTGCAGTTAGGACACGAAGGCTTGGGAGCCGGAAACCGTCCGGCCAAAGCCAAAGAGGCTACCGAGGAAAGCATCAACGAAGTAAAGGACATGCTCAACGACGGCACCAAGATGGTGTTCATCACCGCCGGAATGGGCGGAGGAACAGGAACGGGTGCCGCTCCCACCATCGCCCGCATTGCCAAGGACATGGACATCCTGACGGTGGGCATCGTCACCATCCCCTTCCGCTGGGAAGGCGACAAGAAGATTGACCAGGCATTAGACGGCGTAGAGGAAATAAGCCAGCACGTCGATGCCCTGCTGGTCATTAACAACGAAAAGCTGGGCGAAATCTATCCGGACCTGTCGGTGACAAGTGCCTTTGCCAAGGCGAACGACACCCTGCTGATTGCCGCCAAAAGCATTGCCGAAATCATCACCATGCGCGGCATCATCAACCTCGACTTCAACGACGTGAAGACCGTGATGAAGGACGGCGGAGTGGCCATCATGAGTACCGGCTACGGCGAAGGAGAAAACCGCGTGAGCGAAGCCATCAAGAACGCCCAGCACTCGCCGCTGCTGAACGAAAACGATATCTTCAACTCCAAGAAGGTATTGCTCAACATCTCGTACAGCGCCGAACACGAACTGATGATGAGCGAGATGGAAGAAGTGAAGGAATTCATGAACCGCTTCAACCGCGACTTCGAAACGAAATTCGGTATGGCCATAGACAACTCGCTCGAAGGAAAGGTGAAAATTACCCTGCTGGCTACCGGATTCGGCATACAGGACATTCACATGAAGGAGATGGACGAGCGCGTCAGCCAGCGTTCGGCCGAAGAGCAACAACGCTTAGCCGAACTCGAGGAAGAGGAAGAACAACGCCGCATGCGTCGCGAAAGCTACTACGGAAGCAATGCCAACAGCCGCAACCAACGCACACGCCGCCGCCACATCTACATCTTCGCTCCCGAGGACCTGGACAACGCCGACATCATCAGCATGGTGGAAAGCACGCCGACTTACCAGCGCGACAAGAGCACGCTGAACAGCATCAAGAGTAAGGCTGAAACCGCCGTACAGCAGGCCACCGAAGCCGCACAGGAGGCGGAAGCAAGCGACGGAGGAATCATTACCTTCTGAGGCCTCACCCCTGGCCCCTCTCCCAAGGAGAGAGGAGTTGTGGATGGAAAGGGATCGACTGAAGGCGATTGAAATGAATTTGCCGTAAAAAGATAGAGAAACGTAAAAACTTAAAAAGACACAATATTATGGATTTATTCGACAAAGTCAGCGAAGACATTAAAACCGCAATGAAGGCCAAAGACAAAGTGGCTTTGGAAACTCTGAGAAACATCAAGAAAGTATTCCTCGAAGCCAAGACAGCTCCGGGAGCCAACGATACCCTGACAGACGACGCTGCCCTGAAAATCATCCAGAAATTAGTGAAACAAGGCAAGGACGCCGCTGAAATCTATACGCAGCAAGGCCGTCAGGACCTGGCCGATGGCGAGCTGGCACAAGTGAAAGTCATGGAGACCTATCTGCCCAAGCAGATGAGCGCCGAGGAACTGGAAGCCGCCCTGAAGGAAATCATCGCCGAAGTGGGCGCCACCAGCGGCAAGGACATGGGCAAGGTAATGGGCGTAGCCAGCAAGAAGTTGGCCGGACTGGCCGAAGGACGTGCCATCTCGGCCAAAGTGAAGGAACTGCTGGGATAAAACGAACAAGGCGACGCTTGCCGGCTGGCAGGCCTGCCGGTTTTACGGAAAGGGAGTGTGTCGAAACGAAGCGATACTATCTGACTCCCCTCCTTCGGGAAGGAGGGGTGCCCAACGGGC
>CABROZ010000018.1 GCA_902472795.1 uncultured Bacteroides sp.
AGCAGGTTGTTTTTATTAACATACAAAACGGATTTTATTAACAGATTTTCACCATATCAGCATACCCCGTTTTTGGCCTCCTCGAAACGATGTCCTACCTTTGCCTGCGTGACACGCGAGATGCGCGAACACGAGCAGCAGAAAAACGAAAACAGCAGCAGAAAAACGAAAACGAAAAGCGATGTTTGAAATACTGAATCCACCACGCACAGGCACACTCAAGAGGAAAAAAAGAAGCACAGCGCCACCGCCTGCCCTCCGGCGTCAGGCAGCCGCCCTGCACGCCCTGCCACTGACCGCCAGATGCCCCCAGCCCCACAAGCCAAGCACCACGACAAGCAGCGTCTGCACCCCGTGCACCAGGAGGGCAAACGTACTGGCGTCGGTCGCATCGACCCCATAAAGCATCATCATGCTGATGACGGCAAAATGCCAAGGCCCTGCCCCGTTGGGAGTAGGCACGATGACGGCAAACGTTCCCGCCACGAACATCACCAACCCCGCCTGAATGCCCAGATCGGCCGTGAAAGGAAAACAATAGAACGTCAGGTAGAAGTGAAGGAAATAGCAGACCCACATCACCACCGTGTGGAACAAGAAAAGCGGCACATTGCGCACCTGCCGCAGCGACACGATGCCCTGCCACACGTCGAGCACCACCCCGCGCACCCGCTCGAAGACGGACAACGCACGCACCATCCACACCAGCACCGCCACGGCACCCACCACGCTGAACAGCGCCACGTAGAACCACGGCGAGGCAAACAGATGCACCAGCGAAGGAATCTTTGTCCCCGTCTGATGGAAAAAAGTCAGAAACACGGGCAGCTCGAGCAGCAGCGTCACACCCGCAATGAGCAGCATGCACAGCGCATCGACCATGCGCTCGGTGACCACCGTGCCCAGCGACTTCGAAAAAGGCACCCCGTCGTAGCGCGACAACACCCCGCAACGCGACACCTCGCCCAGCCGCGGCACCACCAGACTGGTGGCATACGACAGGTAAATGGCATCGATCAAATGACTCTTGCGCGGATGCACACCCAGAGGGTCGAGCGTCTGACGCCAGCGCAAGCCACGCGACACGTGGCTCAACACGCCGAAAACGAGCGACAGCATCATCCAGTCCCAACGCAAGCCGTGGCGCAGCACCCGGAAAGCCCGCTCGAAGTCGAAGTCGCGATAGACCCAATATAGTATAAAAGCGCCCAACAACAGGGGCAATACAATTCTTATCAACCGAGAGCTAAAATTCTTCATTCTTCCTACTTCATTCTTCATTAAAAAGAACTACCTTTGTGGAGCACAAAAGTAACAATAAACTTGATAAATGAGATTAGTAAAGCCTAAAAAGTTTCTCGGACAACACTTCCTGAAAGACCTGAAAGTGGCGCAGGACATCGCCGACACCGTCGATGCCTGCCCCGCCCTGCCCATCCTCGAAGTAGGCCCCGGCATGGGAGTGCTCACCCAATTCCTGCTGACCAAAGAAAGGCAGGTGAAAGTGGTCGAAGTGGATTACGAATCCGTGGCCTACCTGCGCGAAGCCTATCCGCAACTGGAAGACGACATCATCGAAGACGACTTCCTGAAGATGAACCTGCAGCGCGTGTTCGACGGCCGCCCCTTCGTGCTGACCGGCAACTATCCCTACAACATATCGAGCCAGATCTTCTTCAAGATGCTCGACAACAAAGACCTCATCCCCTGCTGCACGGGCATGATACAGAAAGAAGTGGCCGAACGCATCGCCGCCGGCCCCGGCAGCAAGACCTACGGCATACTGAGCGTGCTGATACAGGCGTGGTACGACGTCGAATACCTCTTCACCGTCCACGAGCACGTCTTCAACCCGCCCCCCAAGGTGAAAAGCGCCGTCATCCGCATGACCCGCAACGACACCCGCCGGCTGGGATGCGACGAACAACTGTTCAGGCAAGTGGTGAAAACCACCTTCAACCAGCGGCGCAAAACCCTGCGAAACTCCATCAAGCCCCTCGTCGGAAAAGACTGCCCCCTGACGGCCGACCCACTCTTCGACCGGCGACCCGAGCAGCTCTCCGTACAGGAATTCGTAGAACTGACAAACTTAGTAAATGGAGAATTGAGAATGAAGAATGGATAATGTTCATTAACCGAGAACGGAAAATTTTCAATTATCAATTATCAATCAAAGCAATGGAAATAGACGAAGAATACATCGACAAAGTCAAAAAACTAATCGAACAGAAAGATGCCGACAACGTCAAAGCCCTACTGGCCGACCTGCACCCCGCCGACATAGCCGAACTGTGCAACGACCTTGAGCCCGAAGAAGCACGCTTCGTCTATCGCCTGCTCGACAACGAAACCGCGGCCGACGTGCTCGTCGAAATGGACGACGACGTCCGCAAGGAATTCCTCGAACTGCTGCCCTCGGAAACCATCGCCAAGAAATTCGTCGATTACATGGAAACCGACGACGCCGTCGATCTGATGCGCGACCTCGACGAAGACAAGCAGGAAGAAGTCCTCTCGCACATCGAAGACATCGAACAGGCAGGCGACATCGTCGATCTGCTGAAATACGACGAAGACACCGCCGGCGGATTGATGGGTACCGAAATGGTGACCGTCAACGAAAACTGGAGTATGCCCGAATGCCTGAAGGAAATGCGCCTCCAGGCCGAACAGCTCGACGCCATCTACTACGTCTATGTCATCGACGACGACGAACGCCTGCAAGGCGTCTTCCCGCTGAAGAAGATGATCACCTCGCCCTCGGTGTCGAAGGTAAAACACGTCATGAAGAAAGACCCCATCTCGGTTCATGTCGATACCCCCATCGACGAAGTGGTGCAAATCATCGAAAAATACGACCTTGTGGCCGTCCCCGTCATCGACAGCATCGGACGCCTCGTCGGCCAGATCACCGTCGATGACGTCATGGACGAAGTGCGCGAACAATCCGAACGCGACTACCAGCTGGCATCCGGACTTTCGCAAGACGTCGAAACCGACGACAACCTCGTGCGGCAAACACGCGCCCGCCTGCCCTGGCTGCTCATCGGCATGCTGGGCGGCATCGGCAACTCCATGATCCTGGGCAACTTCGACGCCACCTTCGCCGCCCATCCCGAAATGGCACTCTACATCCCCCTGATAGGCGGCACCGGCGGAAACGTCGGCACCCAGTCATCGGCCATCATCGTGCAGGGCTTAGCCAACAGCTCGCTCGAAGCCAAAGACACCCTGAAACAAGTAGCCAAAGAAGCCGTCGTGGCCAGCATCAACGCCACCATCATCTCGCTGCTGGTTTACACCTACAACTTCATCCGCTTCGGAAGCGCGGCCACCGTCACCTACTCGGTATCCATCAGCCTGTTCGCCGTCGTCATGTTCGCCTCCATCTTCGGAACCCTGGTACCCATGACCCTCGAAAAACTGAAGGTGGACCCGGCCATCGCCACAGGCCCCTTCATCTCCATCACCAACGACATCATCGGCATGATGCTCTACATGGGAATCACCGTCCTGCTGGCATAAACCCGCCCCGAACAGACACCCAAAAGGCGCCCGAAAACAAAAAAACAGGCAAAAACAAAAAAAAACGCCACAAAATGTATGAAATTATCTTTTTATTTCATTAATTTGTAGCCTAATGTAAACCAAACGGTGCAAACCGTTTCTAAAAAAAGTAAATACAATGACGGACACTCATGACACTAATCTCCCCGAAAACACCGCGGGATTAGAAGAAGAAAAAAAAGCAGCAGAGGTTTTTGAACCGGCAACGACAGAAACTCCAGCTGAAGAAAACGTTTCGGAAAAGCCGGAAGAAACCACCCCGAAACTCATGACCAAGGAAGAAATCCTGGCCAGATTGAAAGAAATTGCCACGGATGTGGAAAACGTAGCCAAAACAGAAATCGACGGATTGAAACAGGCATTCTACAAGCTGCACAACGCTGAACTGGAAACTGCCAAAAAGAAATTCATCGAAAATGGTGGAGCCGCAGAGGACTTTGTGCCGCAAACCGACACCGTGGAAGAAGAATTCAAAAACACCATGTCCGTCATCAAGGAAAAAAGAAGCGCCGCAAACGCCGAACTCGAAAAGGAAAAGGAAATGAACCTACAGGTCAAGCTCTCCATCATCGAAGAACTGAAAGACCTCATCGACTCGCCCGACGACCCCAACAAATCGTACGCCGAGTTCAAACGGCTGCAACAACAATGGAACGAAGTCAAACTCGTCCCACAGGGAAAAATCAACGAACTCTGGAAAAACTACCAGCTCTACGTCGAAAAATTCTACGACCTGCTCAAGCTCAACAACGAATTCCGTGAATACGACTTCAAGAAGAACCTTGAAATCAAAACCCACTTGTGCGAAGCCGCCGAAAAACTGGCCGACGAACCCGACGTCGTATCAGCCTTCCACCAGCTGCAAAAACTGCATCAGGAATTCCGCGACACAGGCCCCGTAGCCAAAGAACTGCGCGACGAAATCTGGGCACGGTTCAAAGCCGCATCCACTGCCGTCAACCGACGCCACCAGCAGCACTTCGAAGCCCTGAAAGAAGCCGAGCAGCACAACCTCGACCAAAAAACCGTCATCTGCGAAATCGTCGAAGCCATCGACTTCAACGAGCTGAACAGCTTCGCCGCATGGGACAACAAGACACAGGAAATCATCGCCCTGCAAAACAAGTGGAAAACCATCGGCTTCGCACCCCAAAAGATGAACGTCAAAATCTTCGAACGCTTCCGCAAAGCCTGCGACGAATTCTTCAAGAAAAAAGCCGAATTCTTCAAGTCGCTGAAAGAAGGCATGAGCGAAAACCTCGAAAAGAAACGCGCACTCTGCGAAAAAGCCGAAGCGCTGAAGGACAGCACCGACTGGAAAAAGACAGCCGACGAACTGACCAAGCTGCAAAAGGAATGGAAAACCATCGGCCCCGTCGCCAAGAAATACTCCGACGCCGTGTGGAAACGATTCATCACCGCATGCGACTACTTCTTCGAACAGAAAAACAAGGCAACCTCCTCGCAGCGCTCTGCCGAACAGGAGAACCTCGAAAAGAAGAAAGAAATCATCGCCAAGCTTGCAGCCATCGACGAAGACGCCGATGCCACAGAAGCCGCACAACAGGTGAAAGAGCTGATGAAAGAATGGAATGCCGTCGGACACGTACCCTTCAAGGACAAAGATAAAATCTACAAGCAATATCGCGCACAAGTGGACAAACTCTTCGACCGGTTCGACGTCAGCGCCTCCAACAAGAAGCTGAGTTCCTTCAAGACAAGCATCAGCAACATGCCCGAAGGAAGCTCGCAGACACTCTACCGCGAACGCGAAAAGCTGGTACGCACCTGCGACAACATGAAAGCCGAACTGCAAACCTACGAAAACAACCTCGGCTTCCTCAACGCATCGTCCAAGAAAGGAAGCAACCTGCTGACCGAACTGAACCGCAAGGTAGAAAAACTGAAGAACGACATCGAACTGGTGAAGCAGAAAATAAAAGTGATCGACGAAAACATCAAAAACGGCAATTAACGCCAAGCGCTCACCGGCCGATACATAAAAAAATAAACCCAATAGAGGTTGTATCCCCGAAGTCACGCCCCACACAGGCAGACATACTTTCGGAATGCAACCTCTTTCATTTTGCCCACGAACGAAGCCCGCCGCCTGCAACGCGCCCTGAGCTTGAAAAAGAAGACACAAAAAAATCCTGTCGGACATCATCGTCAGACAGGATCACTTTACTTGTTGGGCTACCTGGATTCGAACCAGGAATGACAGGACCAGAATCTGTAGTGTTACCATTACACCATAGCCCAATGGAACTTTATTTCCTTTTTGCGGTTGCAAAGATACGGACTTTTTTTTATCTGCAAACAAAAAAGCGATATTTTTTTTCAGAGAAATGATAAAAACAGCATTTCACCCCGATTATATACCTAAAAAAAATCAAAAAATGAAAGACTTTTTTCCCTTTTACGTGTTTTGATAGAAGAAATCACCGTATATTTGTCAACAGTTTTAAGTAAATGAGTTTATTTGTCAGTAAGTTCCTGAGTTCTTTAAGTACAAGTGAAACAGCAACCTTCAAACTTATAAACTCAAAAAAGCAAAAAACTTAATACTTAATTATAATAGTGTATAATGAACGAAGCAAAACATCTCATCGAACAAATTACAGAAGGAATCCAAGATAAGAAAGGAAAAAAAATCGTCATCGCCGACCTCAGTCAGATTGACGATACAATATGCAACTACTTCGTCATCTGCCAGGGCAACTCTCCCAGCCAGGTGACCGCCATCGTCGAATCGGTGCGCGACTTCGCACGCAAGGGAGCCAATGCACGCCCCTTTGCCGTGGACGGCTTGCGCAACGCCGAATGGGTAGCCATGGACTATGCCGACGTATTAGTGCACATCTTCCTGCCCGAAGCACGGGACTTCTACGACTTGGAACACCTATGGGCCGATGCCAAACTAACCCAAATACCTGACCTCGATTAACAAGAATAAAAACGTATGGACAACAACAATAATACTGATAAAAAGCCCAAAATGAATGTACCCAGATTCAACCTGAACTGGCTGTACATGCTCATCGCCATAGCTCTGCTGGGACTCTACCTGACCAACGAAAACAGCACTCCCACCAAAGACCTGAGCTACGACGAGTTTCAACAATACGTACGCAACGGCTACGTCAGCAAAGTAGTAGGCTACGACGACAACTCCATCGAAGTCTATATCAAGCCGCAATACGTAGCCAACGTCTTTCAGGAAGACTCTAACAGCGTAGGTAAAAACCCCGTCATCACCACCAAGGTACCTTCGCTCGAAAGCATGGACGCCTTCCTGCAAAAGGAGAAGGACGAACAACACTTCGACGGCACCGTCAAGTACGAAGAGAAGAAAGGCAACTTCCTGCTGGCCTTCTTCTGGCAGATATTGCCGTTCGCGTTCCTCATCGGTTTCTGGATCTTCATGTCGCGCCGTCTCAGCGGTGGCGGAGGAGCAGGCGGAGGAGGCATCTTCAGCGTAGGCAAGTCGAAGGCACAACTCTTCGAAAAAGGATCGTCCACCAGAGTCACCTTCAAGGACGTGGCTGGATTGGCCGAAGCCAAGCAGGAAGTGGAAGAAATTGTAGAATTCCTGAAGCAACCCCAGAAATACACCGACTTGGGTGGAAAAATCCCCAAAGGCGCCCTCCTTGTAGGCCCTCCGGGAACAGGTAAACCCCTGCTGGCCAAAGCTGTGGCCGGCGAAGCCAACGTACCCTTCTTCTCGCTGGCAGGCTCCGACTTCGTCGAAATGTTTGTCGGCGTGGGAGCATCGCGCGTACGCGACCTCTTCCGCCAGGCGAAGGAAAAGGCACCCTGCATCGTGTTCATCGACGAAATTGACGCCGTAGGACGTGCCCGCGCCAAAGCTGCCGCCATGGGAGGAAACGACGAACGCGAAAACACCCTGAACCAGCTCCTCACCGAAATGGACGGATTCGGTTCGAACAGCGGTGTCATCATCCTGGCCGCTACCAACCGTGTCGATGTGCTCGACAAAGCTCTGCTGCGTGCCGGCCGCTTCGACCGTCAGATACACGTTGACCTGCCCGACCTGAACGAACGCAAAGAAGTATTTGGCGTACACCTGCGCCCCATCAAAATAGACGACACAGTCGATGTTGACCTGCTGGCTCGTCAGACACCGGGCTTCTCAGGAGCCGACATCGCCAACGTATGCAACGAAGCCGCCCTGATAGCCGCACGCCATGGCAAGAAGTTTGTAGGCAAGCAGGACTTCCTCGATGCCGTCGATCGCATCGTGGGCGGATTGGAAAAGAAAACCAAGATCACCACCGAAGCCGAACGCCGCTCCATCGCCATTCACGAGGCGGGACACGCCAGCATCTCATGGCTGCTGGAGTATGCCAACCCACTGATCAAAGTCACCATCGTGCCCCGCGGACGCGCCTTGGGCGCCGCATGGTATCTGCCCGAAGAGCGACAGATCACCACCAAGGAACAGATGCTCGACGAAATGTGCGCCACACTGGGTGGACGTGCTGCCGAAGACCTCTTCCTGGGACGCATTTCTACCGGTGCCATGAACGACTTGGAGCGTGTCACCAAGCAGGCTTATGGCATGATTGCTTACTTGGGCATGAGCAAGAAATTGCCCAACTTGTGCTACTACAACAACGAAGAATATTCCTTCAACCGTCCCTATAGCGAAAAAACCGCCGAACTGATTGACGAAGAAGTGAAGAACATGGTGAACGAACAGTACGAACGCGCCAAACGCATCCTCTCCGAACACAAGGAAGGACACAACCGCCTGGCACAAATACTGATCGACAAGGAAGTCATCTTTGCCGAAGACGTGGAAGCCATCTTCGGAAAACGCCCCTGGACCTCGCGTTCGGAAGAAATTATCAGTGCCAAACGCGTCTCCGACGAACTGAAGAAGGCCGAGGAAGAAGAAGCTCAGAAAGCCTTGGAAGCCAAGAAGGAAGTGAAAGAAGAAGCCGAGGAAAACGAAGGCAAAAAGGAAGACAAAGACAACACCTCTGCCAGCGAAACCCCTCAGCCGGACGGCAATAAACCTGCCGAGAAGAAGACTTCGGACACGACACCTTCGGCCAACAACAGCAAATAAGCGTCTAACCAACTTAAATAATAAAACGAAAAAAACGCCGTGAAAAACAATTTCATCCAACGCGCCGTCACAGGTGTGTTATTTGTCATCGTGTTGGTGGGTTGTATTCTGTACAGTCCCCTGTCGTTTGGCTTCTTGTTTACCTTGATTGCCGCACTGAGCGTGCACGAATTCGGACACCTGCTCAACCAAAGTGGCAAAGTCAGCCTCAACCGCACCATCACCTCGCTGGGGGGTGCCTATTTGTTTCTGGCTTTGATGGCCTTTTGTACGCAGGGTGCCGATGCACGTGTGTTTCTCCCCTACTTGGCCCTGCTGCTCTATCTGATGATAACCGAACTGTATTTGAAGAAAGAGAACCCGATCGGCAACTGGGCTTGTTCGATGATGAGCCAGTTATATGTGGCACTACCGTTTGCCTTGCTCAATGTATTGGCATTTCACAATTCGCCCGCAACGAGCAGCGTCTCCTACAACCCCATCCTGCCCCTCTCCATCTTTGTATTCATCTGGCTGAGTGATACGGGTGCCTATTGCGTAGGTTCGCTCATAGGGAAGCATCGGCTCTTCGAACGCATCTCGCCCAAGAAGTCATGGGAAGGCAGCATCGGCGGAGGAGTCTTCTCCATCGCCTCTTCATTGATATTTGCCCATTATTTCCCCTTCATGAGCATGTGGCAATGGGCGGGGTTGGCTCTTGTTGTGGTCATCTTCGGCACATGGGGCGACCTGACAGAGTCGTTGATGAAGCGTCAGTTGGGAGTGAAAGATTCGGGTAACATCCTGCCCGGTCATGGAGGAATGCTCGACCGCTTCGACAGTGCCCTGATGGCTATTCCTGCAAGTGTCGTTTACCTTTATATCTTGACCATCGGCTGAACCCCACAAAGATAATCGATATCCAAACGCCCATAAATAAAAAAGGCTGTATCAAAAATGAAGAAGTCTGACTTCCATTTCTGATACAGCCTTATTACTGTTTCAAGGTTTGCTGCGCTCTACTCCAAAGAAGCAACCTTATTGCAAGTTCATATCTTCAATGTCCTTCTCATCGAGATTCTCAGGCAAGGACACTTCCTGCGGAAAAGCAAAATCGCAAGTCAGCTCTACTTCTCCATTCACCTCAGAGTTCAAAATCAACTTCAATCCCTTGGCTTCAGCAGGGATATCCAAACCTAACAAGCTGAACGATACAATGCTTGGATAAGGGTTGCGATACCCCGACAGATTGTCGTAGTCGTTGTAGCGCAACTGCAGATGAATGTATCCCTCGGCATCGTAGTATTCGGCGTCGTCTTGAGGTCTGACTAAGCTGATGCGATGCTTGGTGTTGTCCTTCGGCAGGATCTGATAGAAAAACAGATTGAGATAACCGCCACTCACGCCGATGTCTCCTTTATAAATAAGGAGAGGGTCGTTGCCAAATTCTTCATCGTTTTCAGGAGTCAGCACCTCGACGTTTTTGGTCAGCACTTCTTTCATACTCAATATCTTCACTGCATGATCGTAACCGGCATATTCGTCGGAAAGCGGATTGAATACGGTAATCACCCGCTGCCCGTCAACCGCTTCGTACCAACCCAAATCGACGTTGACAGGCCACAACGTGCCCCACACATCACAATCCAGATAAAAGGCATTGCCTGTAGTGCGTATTGTCGCCCACAAGGGAGGTGTAAAATCGCCCACCGAGTATCCGTCGCCATCATCGTCGCACGACTGAAGCACAGGCATCAGCGCCATACACAACGAAAACAAGAGCCAATGTATTCTTTTCATCATCAAAGCTTTATTTTAAATCCTTTATTTAATGTATTAACAGTCACAAGTGCCTGCCACCACTCCTCTGAAAAGCGAATGGCAAACATTCACAAAAAAAATACGGAAACCGCTTATTTACTGCATCTGTTTCCGTACTTTTAACATATTCTAAATCGTCAGTGATTTCTGTCTTTTTGCCTCAGCAACTTCACCATCTGTCGTGCAGCGCGTATCGGAGCACCTGCTTCGCCCAATCTCATGGCCATATAGTCGTACCCTTCAAGCATTCGTTGCCGATAGGTTGCATCGTACAGGATGCGACGCAGTTCGTCGCGAATTTGCTCCACCGTCATCAAATCGGCCACAAGCTCTTTCACCACTTCACGGTCGGCTATCAGATTGACCAGCGAAATGTAACGCACTTTCAGTATATGCCGTTTCAAGAAAGCTATTATCTTACCGATGGGCGTATGGTAGCACACCACTTGAGGCACGCGCAACAAAGCCGTCTCGAGCGTAGCCGTTCCCGAAGTAACCAGCGCCGCCTTGGCATGACGAAGCAGAGGATACGTCTGGTTGAAGAGGATTTTCACTTTCGCCTCGCCCACGTATTGCGCATAGTATTCGGGCGCAATGCCCGGTGCGCCGGCCAACACCAACTGATAATCGGGAAAAGACGAAGCGGCACGAAGCATGTCGGGCAGATTGTCCTTAATCTCCTGGCGGCGGCTACCGGCCAGCAAGGCAATAATCGGACGATCATCAAGACCGTTTTTCTGAAGAAAAGCCTCTCGACTCTCGTCATAGGCAGAAGAAAACGCAGTGACTTCATCGACCGTCGGATTGCCCACATAATGGATGGGATACCGATGTTTTCCCTCGAAAAAATCGACCTCGAACGGCAGGATGGAAAACAACTCGTCCACATCACGCTTGATATGCTTGATGCGATATTCCTTCCATGCCCATATTTTGGGAGAAATGTAGTAGTAAACAGGGATATGTGTATGTGCACGCACAAATTTGGCTATATTCAGATTGAAACCCGGATAATCCACCAATATCACTACATCGGGTTGCCAAGCCACAATGTCGTCCTTGCAACGCTTCATGTTGGCAAAAATGGTGCGCAAGTGCATCAACACAGGAATAAAACCCATGTAAGCCAATTCGCGATAGTGCTTGACCCTCGTACCTCCTACGGCCGACATCAGGTCGCCCCCAAAGAAACGAAAATCGGCTCCGGGGTCTTCTTGCTTCAAGGCAGCCATCAGGTGCGAGGCATGCAAATCGCCCGAGGCTTCACCAACGATCAGATAATACTTCATAAAACGAAGAATGAAGAATGAAGAACAAAACCCGAATGCGCTTCATTCTTCACTCTCTATTTTTACATTAAAACCAGGTTTTCAGCTCGTCAATCAAGCCATAAGCAGTCACGTCAACAGTCGTAGGAGTGATGGCTACATAGCCGTTGGCCAGCGCCCAGTGATCGTTCTTCTCGTTGTCGGCGTCAGTATCTACAAACTCGCCTGTCAGCCAATAGTAATGACTGTCGCCACGATGGGCAAAGTTTTCCCATTCGTTTGTCCACTGTCCCTTGGCTTGCTCGCAGATGCGCACGCCTTTCAGTTCTTTCGCATCGGGGAAGTTCACGTTCAGACAGGTCAATGCAGGCAATCCCTTCTCGAGCACCATGCGGGCAATGTCGCGTACGTAAGGTCCTGCAGCCGTGAAGTCGGCGTCGGGCTCATGACTGCACAGGGAAAAACCGATGGCGGGCACTCCCTTCAGACATCCTTCAATCACTACGCCCATTGTGCCCGAATAATGGACATTGGTAGCCGAATTGTCACCATGATTGATGCCGCCTACCACCAAGTCGGGCTTACGATCAAGTACGGTGTCGAAAGCCAACTTCACGCAATCGGTCGGCGTACCCGAGCATTTATAAACCGTCAACCCTACATCCTTGCGAATAAGCTGATAGTGAATAGGTTCGTTTGTCGTCAGTGCACACGCCGTACCCGAACGGGGTGTATCGGGAGCCATCACTACAATCTCGCCCAGCGGACGAAGAAACTTTATCAACTCACTGATTCCTTTCGACATGATGCCGTCGTCATTCGAAACCAATATTAAAGGTCTTTGATTTTCCATATTTACACATTATTAAAACATTGCCGCAAAAATAATGATTTCGCCCGAGATTGTAAAATAAAAGAACGTCAACAATGAATCACATCCAGCTTTGTAAGTCACCCTTCGTTAAACTATGTAAAGCACACTTTACTTTTTATCCAATATACTTGTTTATATGTAAAGCATACATTACTTTTGCGATCGTCAACCAATACATATAAGTTATGAAAACAAACTATCTGTTACCTCCATCCTACAAAAAACCGGGGATGGTATTAAGCCTGATTTTTGCATGCGGATGCCTTTACGTATTGTTCAGCGAGCAAAACGACCCCTTCGGGCAACTGCTTCACAAAATGGGTAAAATCGACGACGCCTTCGACGAAATCTGCGTCATCGGCCTCTCCATCGGTCTGCTGCTAACGGTCTTCTCGCGCGAAAAAGACGAAGACGAGTGCATCACCCACCTGCGCATGCAAGCCTGGACGCTTGCCATTGCAGTCAACTATCTGATACTGATAGCAGGCACTCTTGGCCTCTACAGCTCCCAGTACCTCTCGTTCGTATTCATCAACATGTTTACGATACCTGTACTCTTCTTGTTCATCTTTCAATGGAAACTTTACCGTTTCAGAAAGGACAACCATGAATAATACCTTAAAAGTGCAGCGTGCCATCATGGGCATGACTCAACAGCAACTGGCAGAGTCGGTTGGCGTCAGCCGACAAACCATCAATGCCATCGAAACCAAGAAATACATCCCCTCGACCGTGTTGGCCTTGAAAATAGCACGAACCTTTGGTAAGCCAGTAGAGGAAGTTTTCCAACTCGAGGAAGGTGAATAGCAAAAAGGCTCTCAAGCCACTATGCCCAAGAAAGCCGAGGACAAAGTCCCGAGGAGATCGTCCCTTGTCCCCGGCTTTCTTCTGCCCGATCACCGCTTCTGAAAAAGCTGTCTTCACACATCTTTACAGCAGCCGAAAAAAGTCCACCCACTTGCTACCAAACACGATTTTCACTATCTTCGCACTGAATCTATAAGACAAAGTCCAATGATAGCAGACATTCTTCTCATCATCTTCGGCATTATTTGCCTGCTGGCAGGGCTGGCCGGCTGGATACTTCCCGGGACCTCCACTCGCCTATATCGGCATGCTCCTGCTTCACTTCACCGACCGCGTCCAATTCACCACAGCCGAATTGCTGGTGTGGCTCGTATTGGTCATCATCATCCAAGTCCTCGACTATTTTGTTCCTCTGCTGGGCGCCAAGTATAGCGGAAGCACCCGCTGGGGAACACGAGGTTGCCTGGCAGGTACCCTTGTAGGGCTCTTCTTCATGCCATGGGGCATCATCCTCGGCCCGTTCTTAGGTGCCTTCGTGGGCGAACTGCTGGGCGGACGCGAAACGAAAGAAGCCCTACGCTCAGGCCTCGGCTCCCTGATAGGCTTTCTGCTTGGCACCGCCCTGAAGTGCGCCCTCTGCGGATACTTCATCTGGCAGTTCACAACAGCCCTGCTCTGATTTGCCCGAATCGCCCCGAGAAGCATTCAAATAAATCTTAATCTTCACCAAGCACCCGGACAAAACTCAAAGATTTCCAATATAATTCCGTATATTTGCCCCCTGACGGAGAAAAGCACCTGACAAAAACAAACTGGCAAGAGAAAATCAATTCGGGCACCCTCAAGTTATTAACAAAAAGGGCGACTTATCAACCGTTTTTGCAATCTCCTCCTGATTTTTGCAGGCGCTCTCAGAAATAATCGCTTATTTCGCCGCCGATAAATATATTGTGAATATGGGAAAAATTATTGCAATGGCAAATCAAAAGGGAGGCGTAGGCAAAACCACCACCACCATCAACCTGGCGGCATCGCTGGCCACCCTTGAAAAAAAAGTGCTCGTTGTTGACGCCGACCCACAGGCCAACGCCTCTTCGGGACTTGGAGTTGACATTAAACAAGCCGAATGCACTATCTACGAATGCATTATTGACCGTGCCAACGTGCGTGAAGCAATCCATGACACCGAGATTGAAACGCTCAAGGTAATCTCTTCTCACATCAACTTAGTAGGCGCCGAAATCGAAATGCTCAACCTGAAGAACCGCGAACGGATACTGAAGGAAGTGCTTTCGCCACTGAAAAATGAGTTTGATTATATTTTAATTGACTGTTCGCCGTCACTGGGGCTTATCACCGTCAATGCGCTTACTGCCGCCGACTCGGTCATCATCCCCGTGCAAGCCGAATACTTCGCCTTGGAAGGCATCAGCAAACTGCTGAACACCATCAAAATCATCAAGTCGAAACTGAATCCGGCCTTGGAAATAGAAGGCTTCCTGCTGACCATGTATGACTCGCGCCTGCGACAAGCCAACCAGATTTACGACGAAGTGAAACGCCACTTCCAAGAACTGGTCTTCAAGACCGTCATACAACGCAACGTCAAACTGAGCGAAGCACCCAGCTACGGACTGCCAACCATCCTCTACGATGCCGATTCGACCGGAGCCAAAAACCACATGGCACTGGCCAAAGAGCTGATAGAGCGAGAAAATAAAGGAAAAAGACAATAATTAAGATATGGCACAGAAAAGAAATGCATTAGGACGCGGATTGGACGCCCTGCTATCCATGGACGACGTTCAGACAGAAGGCTCTTCCTCCATCAACGAGATCGAGCTGTCGAAAATCGTCGTCAACCCCAATCAGCCACGGCGAGAATTCGACCCCGTAGCCCTGCAGGAACTGGCCGACTCCATCGCCGAAATAGGCATCATACAGCCCATCACCCTGCGCAAACTGTCCGACGATGAATATCAGATCATCGCCGGAGAAAGACGTTTCCGCGCCTCGCAAATGGCAGGGCTGACCACTATACCCGCCTACATCCGCACAGCCGACGACGAAAACGTCATGGAAATGGCCCTCATCGAAAACATCCAACGCGAGGACCTGAACTCCGTCGAAATAGCCCTGGCCTATCAGCACCTGCTCGAACAATACGGCCTGACACAAGAACGGCTGAGCGAACGCGTAGGCAAAAAGCGCACCACCATAGCCAACTACCTGCGACTACTCAAACTTCCGGCCCCCGTACAGATAGGCTTGCAAAACAAACTGATAGACATGGGCCATGCACGCGCATTAGTCACCTTGGGCGACCCCAAGTTGCAGGTCAAGATATTCGAAGAAATACTCGAACATGGCTACTCCGTGCGTAAAGTCGAAGAAATCGTAAAATCGCTCAGCGAAGGCGAAACCGTCAAAAGCGGAAGCCGCAAAATAGCCCCCAAACGAGCCAAATTGCCCGAAGAATTCAACATGCTCAAACAACAGCTATCCGGATTCTTCAACGCTAAAGTGCAACTGACCTGCTCGGAAAAAGGGAAAGGGAAAATCAGCATCCCGTTCAACAACGAAGAAGAACTGGAGCGCATCATCGGCATTCTTGATACCCTAAAGAATAAATGACAAGAAGAAATACTACATATCGTGTAATCATTGCCCTGCTTGTTTGCTTCCTGCAAATGGCAGGGATTACCGTGTATGGGCAAAACCGTCCGCGAGCTGCATCCAAAAGAATGCACTCGCAGACAACCGATACCACCACAACTGCTCGTCCGCTGATAAACACAGCGGACAAAGACAGCTTGAATATCGTACCGACCGACTCCACACTGACTGAAGTGTCCGATTCACAAGTAGCCGACAGCATAGCTGCCGAAAACAAAAGGAAAATGCTCGAAATGACCTCGGCCACCAGCCCTCAGGTAACCCCTACGCCAACCGACAGCCTCAAACAGGACCTCAACCACAAGGTTTGGATACCCAACCCGACCAAAGCTACGTGGTTAGCGCTTGTCATCCCCGGCGGTGGACAAATCTACAACCGAAAGTTCTGGAAACTACCCATCTTCTACGGAGGCTTTGCCGGCTGCGCCTATGCCCTGACATGGAACAACAAGATGTACAAAGACTACTCCAACGCCTACAAAGACGCCGTCAACGAAAACTGGAATTCAAACAGCATCCAAGACTTGTTGCCACCTGGCTACTTGGACCGTGTGTCCAAAACCCAGCTGACCGAAACCCTACGGAAGCGAAAAGACACCTTCCGACGATACCGCGACATGAGTATTTTCGCCTTTATCGGAGTCTATCTGCTTTCGGTAGTAGATGCCTACGTCGATGCAGAATTGTCCAACTTCGACATCAGCCCCGACCTGAGCATGCACATCGAACCGGCTATCATCAACAGCAATCAGAGCAACAGCCTCTCCAACAAATCGCTGGGAGTGCAATGCAGCTTCCGATTTTAAGAAAAGAGACACCCAATTAAAAGCATAATAACCCATGATAAGAAAAACGAAACGTCTGAAGCAAATCATAACAACCTCTGCCCTGTTTCTCTGCACCCTGCTCCCCACTACGGCCAATGCACAGAAAAGCGTTGACGTATTGATACACGAAAACGGAACAGAGCGCAAGGAAACCATCGATTTGCCCGTCAGCATGACCTACCCGCTGGACAGCCTGCTAAACGACTGGAAAGCTAAAACATATATCGACTTAGGCAAAGATTGCAGCACCTCGCCAGACAATCCACTTTTCAGCGATTCCGTCTATATCGACCGTCTTTCCAAGATGCCAACCGTCATGGAAATGCCATACAACGAAATCATACGCAAGTTCATCGACATGTACACTGGTCGCCTGCGCTCGCAAGTTGCTTTCATGCTCAGCGCCTGCAACTTCTACATGCCAATCTTCGAAGAAGCACTCGATGCCTACAACCTGCCCCTCGAACTGCGCTACCTGCCCATCATCGAGTCGGCCCTCAATCCGTCGGCCGTTTCGCGTGCAGGAGCCGCCGGATTGTGGCAATTCATGATCAGCACCGGCAAACTTTACGGATTGGAAAGCAACAGCCTCGTTGACGAACGTCGCGACCCCATCAAAGCAACCTGGGCAGCAGCACGCTATCTGAAGGATATGTACGACATCTATAAAGACTGGAATCTCGTCATTGCCGCCTACAACTGTGGCCCCGGCACCATCAACAAAGCCATTCGCCGCTCGGGAGGCAAAACCGACTATTGGGCCATCTACAACTATCTGCCCCGCGAAACACGAGGATACGTGCCTGCCTTCATTGCAGCCAACTATGTGATGACATACTATTGCAAGCACAACATATGCCCCATGGAGACCAACATACCTGCCGCAACCGACACCGTGCAGGTGAACCACAACCTCCACTTCGAACAGATAGCCGACATCTGCGGCGTACCTTTGGACGAAATTAAAAGCCTCAACCCGCAATATAAGCGCAGCATCATCCCCGGAGAAGGCAAACCGCAAACTCTCCGTCTGCCAGTAACCGCTATCAGTACATTCATCGACCGCCAGGACACCATATATGCCCATCGCAGCGACGAGTTGTTCAAAAACCGCCGAACCGTATCCGTAGCCAGCACAAGCCGCTCATCAAAAAGCAGTGGTGCCAGCGGTGACGTTACCTATTACCGCATTAAAAACGGAGACACCTTAGGAGGTATAGCCGCCCGCTACGGAGTGACCGTGAAGCAACTACGAAGTTGGAACGGACTAAGGAACAATAAAATACGTGCCGGAAAACAACTGAAAATCTACAAATAGCCCCGTGCGCAACCGCTTGGAGATCCTCCCCGGCACCAGCTTCTGAACCAACCCTTATCCAACGGAGATAAAGCACACGGGGAGTACCTTTTCCTTAAGTATTTGCAAATATTCGTGTTTTAATGTCCCAAATGCTTGCATGCTTTTGAAAAATACTTATTTTTGCAGCAAAGAGAGCGAAAAAAGGAGAAACATCGTATGGACGAAAATACAACCATGAAAGAAAAAGCACAAGATGAAATGATCGAACAGGCGTTTCAAGAGTTGCTGAACGACTACTTGGCAACCAAACACCGCAAACGGGTCGAAATCATCACCAAAGCTTTCAACTTTGCCAACCAGGCACACAAAGGCATCAAACGACGCTCGGGTGAACCCTACATCATGCACCCCATTGCCGTAGCCAAAATCGTATGCAATGAAATAGGCCTCGGTTCAACGTCCATCTGCGCTGCTCTGTTGCACGACGTCGTGGAAGATACCGACTATACGGTAGAAGACATCGAAAACATATTCGGCCCCAAAATAGCCCAGATTGTTGACGGATTGACCAAAATATCAGGCGGCATCTTTGGCGACCAGGCCTCGGCACAGGCCGAAAACTTCAAAAAACTGCTGCTCACCATGAGCAACGACATCCGCGTTATCCTCATCAAGATAGCCGACCGCCTGCACAACATGCGAACCTTGGGCTCCATGCTGCCCAACAAACAATACAAGATAGCCGGAGAAACCCTCTACATCTATGCCCCGCTGGCCAACCGGTTGGGATTGTATAAAATCAAGACCGAGCTGGAAAACCTGAGCTTCAAATACGAACACCCGGAAGAATACAAGGAGATAGAAGACAAGCTTGCCGCAACGGCTGCCGAACGCGACAAGGTGTTCAAAGAGTTCACAGCCCCCATCCGCGCACAATTAGACAAGATGGGACTGAAATACCGCATCCTGGCACGTGTCAAATCCATCTATTCCATATGGAACAAGATGCAGACCAAACACGTTCCTTTCGAAGAAATCTACGATTTGTTGGCCGTACGCATCATCTTCACTCCCCGCAATATGGACGAGGAACTCAACGACTGCTTCGACATCTACGTAGCCATCTCGAAGATATACAAGCCCCATCCCGACCGCCTGCGCGACTGGGTAAGCCACCCCAAAGCCAACGGCTATCAGGCACTTCATGTGACCCTGATGGGCAATAACGGTCAGTGGATAGAAGTGCAGATACGTAGCGAGCGGATGAACGACGTGGCCGAACAAGGCTTCGCCGCCCATTGGAAGTACAAAGAAGGAGGCGGAAGCGAAGACGAAGGCGAACTGGAGAAATGGCTGAAAACCATCAAGGAAATACTCGATGACCCCCAGCCGGACGCCATCGACTTCCTCGACACCATCAAACTGAACCTCTTTGCTTCGGAGATTTTCGTATTCACGCCCAAAGGCGACCTCAAAACCATGCCGCAAAACTGCACGGCACTCGACTTTGCCTTCTCGCTGCACACCGACATCGGAAGCCACTGCATCGGCGCCAAGGTGAACCATAAGTTAGTTCCGCTGAGCCACAAGCTGCAGAGTGGTGACCAGGTAGAGATTCTGACGTCCAAGTCACAGCGGGTTCAGGCCGAATGGATGAACTTTGCCACTACCGCACGGGCACGGGCCAAGATTGCCTCCATCCTGCGCAAAGAAGCCAAAGCCAACCAGAAGATAGGTGAAACCATGCTGGCCGACTTTCTGAAAGCCGAAAACATACGCATGGACGATTCGTCCATCGACAAGCTGACCCACCTGCACAACTTCCACAACCGCGAAGAACTGTTTGTCGCCATCGGCAGCAAGAAGCTGGTACTGGGCGATGCCGACAAGAACGTATTCAAGGAAAAACAAGGGAAAAGCTGGAAAAAATTACTTTCCTTCTCTTTCGGAGGCAACAAGGAAAACAAAGAGGAGAAAGAACAGAAGGAAGAAAAAACGGAGGAAAAGGCTCTTCCCGAGAAAATAGATACCAAAAAGATTCTGAAGCTGACCGAAGAGGCCATCTCCAAAGAATACATCATGGCCGACTGCTGCCACCCCATACCGGGCGACGACGTGCTGGGCTACATCAACGAAAACAACCAGGTCATCATCCACAAACGACAGTGCCCCATAGCCATCAAGCTGAAAAGCAGCTACGGAAACCGCATCATTGCCACCCAGTGGGACACGCACAAAGAGCTTTCGTTCTTAGTGACCATATATATAAAAGGTATAGATGCCGTAGGACTACTGAACGAAGTGACGCAAATCATCTCGCGCCAGCTGAACGTCAACATCCGCAAACTGGACATCGAGACCAACGACGGCATCTTCGAAGGCAAGATACAACTCTACGTACACGACGTGGACGACGTACGCACCATTTGCAACAACCTGAAGCAAGTGAAGAACATCAAGCAGGTATCGCGCATCGAGGACTAATCAACCTTTTCCTTTTCTACATCGGCCACCCCCTCGGTGAACGCATCGAGGGCGTCGCGCATGCCTATCAGTTCTTCGCGAATGGCCTTCAACCGCTCGACGGTCTCAAAATTGCGCAAGGTCGATTCGCGCCGGTCTTTCATTCGCTGGCGGGCGCCGGGCAAGGTCATTCCTCTTTCTTTGACTAAATAATAAATCAGTTTCAGCGTTTCGATGTCCTCCTTGCGGTACTGGCGTATGCCGCGACCCGCCTTTTTGGGATTGAGTTGAGGAAACTCGCGTTCCCAAAAACGGAGCAGCGACTCATTGACGCCGAACATTTCGGCCACCTCGCCAATGGAGTAGTACAGTTTCAGATTCTTATCGGTATTCAGCATGACTTCTATTCTTCTTTTATCATACACAGCAATGGGCCATCCGTCAATCCATCATCTTTCCGTGGTTTTCGGCTATCTGAATCATGCGGTCGTAGTCCTCGGCACTGAGGTCCATGAAGTAGTAGTTGACGGGATTCACCACCTGTCCCTTCACATGAACCTCGTAATGCAGATGGGGACCGGTACTTTTTCCCGTATTACCCACACCGCCAATCACTTCGCCACGCACCACGCGCTTGCCTAACTTGGTACGAAACTCCTTCAGGTGAGCGTACCACGTCTGATAGCCGAAACCGTGGTCGATGACAATTGTATTGCCATAACCCGTTTCCCAGCCCATCTTCACCACCGTACCGTCGCCCGTGGCATAAACATCGGTGCCCGGATTGGCCGAGAAGTCCATGCCCGAATGGAAACGGGTGGTGCCATAGATGGGGTCGATACGGGTTCCGTAACCCGAAGCTGTCTGCTTCAGATTCTTATTGGATATGGGCTGAATGGCCGGAATGCACTTCAGCATCTCGTCGTGCTGCTTGCACATCTCTACCACATCGTCGAACGAACGCGACTGAATGTAGAGCTGCTTGGTCAGCATGTCGAGCTTCTGCGTGGTATTAATGACGAGTTCGGAGCTGGCCATATCCATCAGATGCTCGTAGCGGTTGGTGCCGCCGTAACCGGCCTGACGGATGGCCGAAGGAATGGGGTCGGCCTGAAAGATAACGCGATACAGGTTGTCGTCGCGCTGCTGAATGTCCTGAAGCACGCCCATCGCCTCGTTCATCCGATGCGAAAGCACGTTGTACTGTGCCTGCAGACGGCTGTTTTCCTGACGCAACTCCTTCTCGGAAGGAGAGCCGAAAATCAGCAGCAGCACAATGAAACAGCCTGCACCTAACCCCATACCGATGAACAGACGGCGGACATAGCTCATCATCCGCTGGCGGACAGTGGGATAAATACGGTCGTACGTCTGGGTCTGAGGATTATATATGTAGTAAACTTTGCGCATCTTTTGGAAATATTTTCGCTTGTCAATGGGGCAAAAGTAATAAAAACAAGCTATCTTTGCGCTGTTTTTTTGAGTTTTTAAGTTCTTTAGTCTTTTGACTTTGTTTGTTTTAGCCGACAAACAAGACAGACGGTCCTCTGCGGAGGGCGCATCGGGCAGGTGCTACTGCCGGACAAAAGACAACCAGAAAACTCAAAACCTACGAATCCGGATATTTAAAAACTCGAATAGAATATGTTGACAGCAAACGAAATCAGAGACTCGTTCAAGAGTTTCTTTGCGAGCAAAGGACACGTAATTGTCCCTTCGGCCCCGATGGTGATCAAAGACGACCCCACGCTGATGTTCACCAACGCGGGCATGAACCAGTTTAAAGACATTATCCTGGGCAACCACCCGGCCAAAAACAAAAGAGTCGCAGACTCGCAGAAATGCCTCCGCGTCAGCGGCAAACATAACGACCTGGAAGAAGTGGGACACGACACATACCACCATACCATGTTCGAAATGCTGGGCAACTGGTCGTTTGGCGACTACTTCAAGAAGGAAGCCATCTCGTGGGCATGGGAATACTTAGTAGATGTGTTGAAAATCAATCCCGAAAACCTTTATGCCACCGTCTTCGAGGGAAGTCCCGAAGAAGGGCTCGAACGCGACAACGAAGCTGCCTCGTACTGGGAGCAGTTCTTGCCGAAAGACCACATCCTGAACGGCAACAAGCACGACAACTTCTGGGAGATGGGCGATACGGGCCCCTGCGGACCGTGCTCGGAGATACACATCGACTCGCGCTCGGAAGAGGAGAAAGCCAAAGTGCCCGGACGCGAATTGGTGAACAAGGACCACCCGCAAGTAATCGAAATTTGGAACCTCGTGTTCATGCAATACAACCGCAAGGCCGACGGCAGCCTCGAACCGCTTCCCGCCAAGGTGATCGACACCGGCATGGGCTTCGAGCGTCTGGTACGTACCCTGCAGGGCAAGACGTCCAACTATGACACCGACATCTTCCAGCCCATCCTGAAAGTCATTGGCGACATGGCCGGAAAGAAATACGGCACTGACGAGAAGTCGGACATCGCCATGCGCGTCGTTGCCGACCACATCCGCACCATTGCCTTCTCCATCACCGACGGACAGCTGCCCAGCAATGCCAAGGCCGGCTACGTCATCCGCCGCATCCTGCGCCGTGCCGTACGCTACGGCTACACGTTCCTGGGCCAGAAGCAAGCCTTCATGTACAAGCTCATCCCCGTGCTGATAGACAACATGGGCGAAGCCTATCCCGAACTGAAAGCACAGAAGGACCTGATCATGAAGGTCATCAAGGAAGAAGAAGAAGCCTTCCTGCGCACCCTCGAAACCGGTATCCGCCTGCTGGACAAGACCATGGCCGAGACCAAGGCCGCAGGCAAGACCGAAATCAGCGGAAAAGACGCCTTCACCCTGTATGACACCTTCGGATTCCCGCTCGACCTGACCGAACTGATTCTGCGCGAAAACGGCATGACTGCCGACCTGAAAGAGTTCGACGCCGAAATGCAGCAGCAGAAACAGCGTGCCCGCAACGCCGCCGCCGTCGAGACCGGCGACTGGATTACGCTGAAAGAAGGCACTACCGAGTTCGTAGGCTACGACTATACCGAATACGAAACAAGCATCCTGCGCTACCGCCAGATCAAGCAGAAGAACCAGACATTCTATCAGATTGTGCTGGACAAGACTCCGTTCTATGCCGAAAGCGGTGGTCAGGTGGGCGACACAGGTGTGCTGGTCAACGAATTCGAGACCATCGAAGTCATCGACACCAAGAAGGAAAACAACCTCCCCATCCATCTGACCAAGAAGCTGCCCGAGCACCTCGACGCACCGATGATGGCCTGTGTGGACACCGACAAGCGCGCCGCCTGCGCCGCCAACCACTCGTGCACACACTTGCTGGACGAAGCTTTGCGCACCGTACTGGGCGACCACGTTGAACAGAAGGGTTCGCTCGTGACACCCGACTCGCTGCGTTTCGACTTCTCGCACTTCCAGAAGGTGACCGACGAACAGCTGCGCCAGGTAGAACACTTGGTCAACGCCAAGATACGCGCCAACATTCCGTTGAAAGAATACCGCAACATCCCCATTGAGGAAGCCAAAGAGCTGGGTGCCATCGCCCTGTTCGGCGAGAAGTACGGCGACCACGTACGTGTCATCCAATTCGGCTCATCCATCGAGTTCTGCGGCGGTACGCACGTAGCTGCCACGGGCAACATCGGTATGGTGAAGATTCTGTCCGAAAGCTCCGTTGCCGCCGGCGTACGACGTATCGAAGCCGTAACCGGAGCCAAGGTAGAGGAAATGATCGACAGCTTCCAGGACACCATGCGCGACCTGAAGTCGCTGTTCAACAACGCTCCCGACCTGGCTGGCGCCATCCGCAAGTACATCGAAGAGAATGCCGGACTGAAGAAGCAGATCGAAGAGTACATGAAGGAGAAGGAAGCCCAGCTGAAGGAACGCCTGCTGCAAGGCATGAAGGAAGTGAACGGCGTGAAAGTCATCAAGTTCTGCGCCACCATGACGCCGCCCGAAACGGTGAAGAACATCGCCTTCCAGCTGCGCGGCGAAGTGACAGAGAACCTGTTCTTCGTGGCCGGAACCGTCTTTGAAGGCCGACCCACGCTGACCGTCATGCTGAGCGACAATCTGGTTGCCGGCGGACTGAAAGCCGGTGCATTAGTGAAAGAGGCCGCCAAGCTGATGCAAGGTGGCGGCGGCGGACAGCCCCACTTCGCCACTGCCGGCGGAAAGAACCCCGACGGCGTCAGTGCCGCAGTAGATAAGGTACTGGAACTGGCAGGCATCTGATTAAAGATGCTCTTCTGAAATATTCGCAAAACAGGAAGTTGGTTACGAACCGGCTTCCTGTTTTTTTATGCACTACGGGCATCCGGACAGACAAATGCAGGCATCGTCGTGGGTGCAGGCTCTGTGCACGGTTGCTGTACGCCCGTTGCAGAGTTGCTGCAAGCTTGTTGCAGACCTGCTGCAAGCCCGTTGCAGCGACACTGCAAACAGGTTTGCAGCAACACTGCACACTGGTTTGCAGTCCGACTGCAAAGCCGTTTGCAGTAACGCTGCAACGGGCGTGCAGTGCTTTGCAGTCGGGCTGTTGCCGGAAGCAAGTCTTGCTGTTCCCCCCAGCCGGTCCTGCTTATTCCACTTGTTCTTCGGGATAATTCACCAAATAGAGCGTGCCTGTGGCACGGGTAAAGGCAGTATATAGCCAGCGGAAGTAATCGGGCGTCAGATACTCGTCCGACAGGTAACCCTGGTCCAGAAATACGTTCTTCCACTGCCCGCCCTGCGCCTTGTGGCAAGTGACGGCGTAGGCATACTTCACCTGCAAGGCGTTGTAGTAAGGGTCGGCCTTCATCTTTTTCATGCGGTCGCGCTTCAAAGGGATGTCGGCATAGTCCTCGAGGACGGTGTAGAACAGGCGATCGTTGTCGGCCTTCGGCAGGGCCGGAGCATCGCTGTGCAGGGTATCCAGCAACAGGTTCACCTCGAGTTCGAAATCGTCGTAGTCGGGGAAGACCAGCGTGACGTCGGCAAAGCGGAATCCGTACATCTCGCGCGTGCGACGCACACGCCGCACCACGGCCGTCTCGCCGTTGGCAATGAAATCCATCGCCTTGCTCTTCTCCGTCCAGTAATAATTGTTCTTGGCCACCATCAGCCAGTCGCCCGACTCCAATTCCTCCTCACGCCACAGGATCTGTGCCCGTATTCCCTTGTTGTAAATGTTGGCCCGTTTGTTGCTTCGGCACACGACGATGGTCTCGTCCATGCCGTCGCGTCCGTAGCAAGTCTCTAATGCCTCAATCAGTTCGCTCCCCGGCAGCACCCGGATGTCGGGGAAACCGGTGACACGGATTTTGGGCAGGCTGAAGCAATCGTCCGCCGCAATGAGCTGGCGCAGGCGGGTCGCATTCCACAGGATGCCCGACTGCTGCTCCTGCCTGAGGTCCGTCTCCATCACCTCCAGTCCGTAGCCCCGCAACGCATCGGCACAGAGCGCCGGACTCTGCTCCTCGCCCACCGGCGGAAGCTGTGCCGTGTCGCCCAGCAGCAACAGGCGGCATCCCATGCCCGAATAGACGAACTGCACCAGGTCGTCGAGCAAACGGCCCGTACCGAAAGCCGACCCCGACAGTCCGTCGTTTGCTATCATCGAAGCTTCATCTACAATATATAAGGTGTGTGTCGTCAGGTTGTCGTTCAGCGCGAAGTTGCTCATCTCGTTCGAAAAGGCCTGCTGCCTGTATATTTTCTTGTGAATGGTAAAGGCCGGGTGTCCGGCATAGCCGGCAAATACTTTGGCCGCCCGTCCGGTCGGAGCCATCAGCACCGACTTCTGTTGCAACTTGTCGAGCGTACGCACCAGCGCTCCCACCAACGAGGTCTTTCCCGTTCCTGCGTATCCACGCAACAGGAAAACGACATCGGACGAGGTCGATAAAAGGAATTCCGACAAATATTTTATCGCATTTTCCTGCTCCGAAGTTGGTTGATAAGGAAAATTTTCCTTAATTTGCCTTTCTAAATAGTTATTTATCATTTTTGTACGAGAAAAAAGTTCCTTGAACTATCGTATTTAAATTAATTTATTCTATTTTTGCGATGCGAATATAACAACTAAAAACATAATTTATCATGAAAACAGTATTTAATATTGTATTGGTGCTTTGTGCTGCTGCACTGATTTACATCTGTTACACCA
>CABROZ010000019.1 GCA_902472795.1 uncultured Bacteroides sp.
CATGGCACAACAAGTTCAATCAGAAATCAGATATTTAACTCCGCCCTCAGTAGATGTTAAGAAGAAGAAATACTGCCGTTTCAAAAAGAGCGGTATCAAGTACATCGACTACAAAGATCCCGAATTCCTGAAGAAATTCCTGAACGAGCAGGGCAAGATCCTTCCCCGTCGCATCACAGGTACTTCCTTGAAGTATCAGCGTCGTGTGGCTCAGGCTGTGAAGAGAGCACGTCACTTGGCATTGCTGCCTTATGTAACTGATATGATGAAATAATAAGGAGGAGACAGTATGGAAATTATATTGAAAGAAGACGTTATCAACTTGGGTTATAAGAACGACATCGTGAACGTTAAGTCCGGTTATGGTCGTAACTACCTCATTCCGACAGGTAAGGCTGTCATTGCTTCTCCTGCTGCCAAGAAGATGTTGGCTGAAGAGCTGAAACAACGCGCTCACAAGCTGGAGAAAATCAAAAAGGATGCTGAAGAACTGGCTGCTAAGCTGGAAGGCGTATCTTTGAAGATCGCTACCAAGGTCAGCTCGACCGGTACTATCTTTGGTTCTGTAGGCAGCATTCAGATTGCTGACGAACTAGCTAAGCTGGGTCACAACATCGACCGCAAGATTATCTTCGTGAAAGATGCTGTGAAAGAAGTTGGCAACTACAAGGCTGTCATCAAGCTGCACAAGGAAGTTTCTGTTGAGATTCCTTTCGAAGTGGTAGCTGAAGAGGCTTAATCGCAGAACAGGTTTTTAGAAACATATTGGAAGAAGGCACATCGGCAACGGTGTGCCTTTTTTTGTTGCTGCAGGTTGTACTTCCGGCTGCGGTTGCTGCACGGCTCAGGACGCACTATATACTTGCAGAGGCTGTGAAGCCTTGCCTGTCAATCGGTTATGTGTGGGGGAATGGAGGGGAAAGTAGTACACCCGAAGGGAATCGAACCCTTATCATTGGAACCGGAATCCAGTATTCTATCCATTGAACTACAGGTGCTTGAAGCATTCAGGCCGGGCACGGTGTCATGCCCTGGCGGATATTGCAGGGCAAAAGTATAAAAAATCTCTGCATAATCCTAACGATTTTCTTTTTTTATACCGGCTTTTTCGTTTGTTGTTGCTGTTATTTTGGAATGTATAGAGCAAATAGTGTTTCATTTTGCTGTTTTTTCTGTATAAAATGTAGCATGTATCAATATTCTTCTTATCTTTGCCAGACAATTTTACAATAAAAGAAAGATATTAATAGTCATGAGTTACTTGATAAAACCTGAAAACTATACCCCATTGCTCGATCTGCAGCAGACGGAGCTTGGCATTAAGCAGATTAAGGATTTCTTCCAGATGAACCTTTCGTCCGAACTGCGTTTGCGCCGTGTCACGGCTCCCTTGTTCGTGTTGAAGGGAATGGGTATCAACGACGATCTGAACGGAGTGGAACGCCCCGTTTCGTTTCCGATTAAGGATTTGGGCGACGCGCAGGCCGAAGTGGTGCATTCGCTTGCCAAGTGGAAACGCCTGACGCTGGCCGAGTACCACATCGAGCCGGGATACGGCATCTATACCGACATGAACGCCATCCGTGCCGACGAGGAACTGGGCAACCTGCATTCGCTGTACGTTGACCAGTGGGACTGGGAACGTGTCATCACCGCGGCCGACCGCAACGTGGATTTCCTGAAGGAGATCGTTACCCGCATTTATGCTGCCATGGTGCGTACGGAATACATGGTGTACGAAATGTACCCGCAAATTAAGCCTTGTCTGCCGCAGAAGCTGCACTTCATACACGCCGAGGAGTTGCGCCGCCTGTATCCGGACATGGAACCCAAGTGCCGCGAACATGCCATCACGAAGAAGTACGGAGCGGTGTTCATCATCGGTATCGGTTGCAAGCTGGGCGACGGGAAGAAGCACGACGGACGTGCTCCGGACTACGACGACTACACGACGCCGGGACTGAACGATCTGCCGGGACTGAACGGCGACTTAGTGCTGTGGGACGAGGTACTTCAACGCAGCATCGAGCTTTCGTCGATGGGTATCCGTGTGGACAAGAAGTCGCTGTTGCAGCAGCTGAAGGAAGAAGGTCAGGAGCAACGCCTGCAACTTTACTTCCACAAACGGCTGATGGACGACACGCTGCCGCTCTCCATCGGTGGCGGTATCGGGCAGTCGCGCCTGTGCATGTTCTACTTGCGGAAGGCGCACATTGGTGAAATTCAGGCAAGCATCTGGCCCGAATCCATGCGCGAGGAGTGCAAGGCTTGCGGCATACACCTGATTTGATGAAAAATATTTGTATCTTAGCTGCCGAAAAGCTAATCGTACAAATAGATGATGAATGTTCAGATAGAAGAGAGCTGGAAGGCGCGTCTGCAGCCTGAGTTCGACAAAGATTACTTCCGCACGCTGACCGAATTCGTGCGCCAGGAATACGCCCATGGGCCTGTCTATCCTCCGGGAAAGCTGATTTTCAATGCTTTCAATCTTTGCCCTTTCGATAAAGTTAAGGTAGTTATCATCGGGCAGGATCCTTATCACGGACCGGGACAGGCCCATGGCCTTTGCTTTTCGGTGAACGACGGCATCCCTTTTCCGCCGTCGTTGGTGAATATCTTCAAGGAAATCAAGGATGACATAGGAACCGACATTCCCGCCACGGGCAATCTGACCCGCTGGGCACAGCAGGGCGTGCTGCTGCTCAATGCCACGCTGACGGTGCGGGCGCATCAGGCGGGTTCGCATCAGAACCACGGTTGGGAAACCTTTACCGATGCCGTCATACGCCTGCTGGCCGAGCAGCGCGAGCACCTTGTGTTTATCCTGTGGGGAGCTTATGCGCAGCGAAAAGGCGCCTTTATCGACCGAAGCAGGCATCTTGTGCTGACTTCGGCGCATCCTTCGCCCCTTTCTGCCTATCACGGCTTTTTCGGAAACCACCACTTCAGCCTGGCCAACGCCTATCTGCGCGAGCACGGCGAGGGGGAAATCGTCTGGTAACCTCAAGCATCTTTTGTGGAAACAGCTGGCTGCAAGGTCGCTGCACGCAGGTTGCAGTGTCACTGCATCCCGCTTTGCAGTGTTACTGCACACCTGTTTGCAGTGTTACTGCACACGCCTTTGCAGTGCTACTGCAACCCGTTTGCAGTAGCTCTGCAACCAGTGTGCAGCATTGCTGCAGCCTGTGTGCAGTGAGTCTGCAACGAGCAGTCAGGAGGCCGGTAACCCGTGTTACCGGCCTTTATGGTCGATGTGTGTCCGATTTCGTCCGTATGTTTGCTGCCGGAAGGGCAGGCAGGGAGGATGCAACGGGGCCTGCCGGGCGGGGTTAATACCACTGTATGTTGCTCTGCGTCTGGCTGCGTTGCTCCCACTTCAGGTCTTGCAGGATGCTGGCGTTGGCACGTATCGTGAAGTTGTAGTACTTCCAGCGTCCGAAGGGCGAGAGGCTGGCCGACATGCTGAAGCAGTGCAGGTCGCGCGTGATGTTGAAGGCCGTCTGTACGATTTCCTTGCTTTCGAAGTCGTAACCCGAGTTGAAGTTGATGGCCCACTTATTGGAGATCTTGATGTTTCCGTTGATGTTCAGCGCGTTCAGGCTGATCTTGTAGGGATAGCGCATGCTTTTCCGGTTGATGGGCTTGCTGGTGTCCTCGCTGATGTTGAAGCCGGTGCTCAGGTTGATGGACCAGGGCATCTTGAACACCTGGTAGCCGTCGCTGTCGGCTGCGGCTTTTTCGGTCTTCTTCTGGTTCCGGTTGGATGGGTTGGCCTCGTCGGTGGCATTGCCGTTGGTGGTGCCGTCTCCTTGTCCGTCGCCGTTCTTGTTGTTTCCTTCGTCCAGTTTCTCGCCGGTGAACAGGGCTTTCAGTTTCTTCCACGTGTCGTTGTTCAGGGTGTAGCTGAACGATGTTCCATATCCCTGGAATCGTCCGAATCGTCCGTACGACCATTCGGTACGGTCGCTCTGCACCACGTTTCCGTTCTTGTCGAAGGCATAGGCGTAGGTGGCAAAGGTGGAGCTCATGCTGAACGTGTAGTTCTTGGTGAGCTTCAGACGCAGGTTCAGGTTCAGGTTGCTCCACGGGCGGACAGTGGCAGCCGTGTTGTACGAGATGCTGGCGCCCAGTTCGTCTATCAGACTGATCTTGTGGATGGAGTCGTTCTTGTCCTTGTACTTCATTTCGAGGTTGTTCGAGATGCTGAAGGAGATGTTTCCCGAACGTCCCTGGCTGGGCGGGCTGAAGGCCTGTCCGGAGTAGGGTGAATAGACGACGGTGTCCTGCGTGCCGTCCGAGTTGGGCTTCATGTACGATGTCCAGTATCCGTAGCGTTCGGCTCCGAAGTCGGGCGATGCGCTGAACGAGATGGACGGCGTGATGACGTGGCGTATCTGGATGGCCTTCTTCGGGAAGATGATCGGCTTGTACATGCCGTATATCTTGGTGTTGACGCTCATGCTGGCGCTGTAGTTATAGACGCGGTTGAATCCGTATATCGTGTCGCTCACTTCGGCGCCCGTGCCGTTGGTTCCCGCTGTCGGGTCCCAGTCTTTCATCACCTTGCGTGTGTACCAGCGTTCGGTGTAGTTCACGCTGGGCGTCACATTGAAGTACTTGAACAGGGTGAAGGTGGCGCTGATGGGAATTTCGTGTTGCATGCCGTTTTCCCAGTCTCTGAGCAGGTTCGACTTGAACAGCATGTTGTCCTTCGTCTGTATGCTGTTCTTCATTCGTCCGGTGTATCGGATGGAGATTTTCTCGTACCATTTCTCTTCGCCCACGGCTTTCTTCCTTTTGAAGGGGAAGATGGTGGTCAGCGAAATGTTCAGGTCGGGTAAGGTCATGTTGATCGAAGAGTCCTTCATGCTTTGGGCGATGTTCGACGTAGCCGATACGGTCAGCTTCTTGTCGAAGAAGTAGCGCGTATAGCTGACGCTGGATGTCTTGGTATTCTGCGACATGGCCTGCGAGTTGTACAGGTTGTCGATGTTGGTGCGTTCGTAGCTACTGGTGGCAAAGTTCACGCTGGCCGAGAAAGTCTGGTTGGGGTTGGCCTTGGCATCCTGGCGGTGCGACCACACAATCTTGAAGTCCTTGGCCACCGAATAGTCTGGCAGTCCCTTGTCGCCCGTCTTGGTCACCTGGTAGCTGGCCTGCAGCAAGCCGGAATATTTGTATCGTTTGATGTAGTTGGACTCGACGTTCAGTGCCCACGACCCTTTGGTGAAGATGTCGCCGCGCAGCTTCAGGTCCATCTGGTCGCTGATGGCAAAGTAGTAACCGCCGTCGGTCAGACCGAAACCGCGGTTGGAGTCGTCCATGTAAGTAGGCATGATGAAGCCCGACTGGTAACTGCTCGAGAAGGGGAAGAAGAAGAACGGCACTGCCAGCGGCAGGGGGACGTCTTCCACCACGAGGTAGGCAGGACCGGTTACGACGTTCTTCTTGGGACGCACTTTGGCGTAGGTCATCTGCATGTAGAAGTGAGGATGTTCGTGGTTGTCGCACGTCGTGTATCGTCCTTGCTTCATGTAGAGCTCGTCGTTGGCTCCTTTCTTGGCATTGTTGCCGGTCACGTAGCCTTCGCCCTGCTGGCTGGTTACGTCGCTGATGATACCTTTCTTGCTCTTGAAGTTGTAGCGTATGGTGTTTGTTTCGTAGGGCGTCTCGCCGTCCTTGAAGACCGGCGTACCCGACACGTTGCCTAACGAGTCTTCCACACCGTGGGCAAAAACGGTGCTGCTGTCCATGTTCATCGTGATGACGTCGGCCGTCAGTTCGATGGGACTGCGGGGTTGCTGATAGACCACTTTGCCTTGGCCGTACAAGTGGGCGAATCCGCTTTGGGTGAATACGATGGAGTCGGTGGCTTCGTAGGTGACGGGTGCGTCCAATCCTTCCTTTTTGGGCGGGGCGGCTACCGTGTCTGCAGCCAGTGTGTCTCGTCCGATGGAGTCTGCCGGCAGCGAGTCTTGCAGGATGGCAGTAGTGTCCGTCCTGTTAACGGGCGGATTCATTCTTCCCCTTCTGCGTTGCGACACGGCTTCACCCGAGAGGAAGAGCAAGACAAATAGCAGTACGAACGATATGATTATTCTTGGTTTCAATGATTTTATTTACTAATAGTTTCCGCTTTAGTGGGGCAAAAGTACGTATTTTATACGGATAATTCTCTTTTTTAATGAAATTTAGATTGTTACAAGAAGAGTTCGCACCAGTGGTCGAAGCGTTTCAGTCCGGCTTCTCCGTAGCGTTCCAGGCTTTTCCGGGCCTTCTCCACCGACTTCTCTTTGTCCAAATGTGTCTTCGAGTAGAACTTGTCGGCAAAGCAGATGATCTGTTCTTCCAGGCTGACAGGCACCATTTCGCGGTGGGGCACGGGCAGGTTGTCGGCAATGATTCTGTCCAATGACAGTCCGGCACCCGTATGTCGTTCGCACACTAAGGCGTGGCGGGGGAAGCCCTCGGCGCGTACTAAGTCGGCGCCCAAGTAGCCGTGGCAGATGTAGGGCTTGTCGCCGAAGCAGTAGATGCTGTCGGCGTCTGTCAGAAAGATGCCGATGTCGTGCAGCATGGCTGCTTCGTAGATGAATTCTTTGTCTAACTGCAACTCCGGATGCCGCTCGGCCATTTGCAATGCCTTGTCGGCCACCGAGTGGCTGTGCGTCAGCAGGATGTGTTTCAGTTCGTTCGGTTCAGGATAATACTTGTCAATCAACAGTTCGGGTGACATGGTAATCTATGTTATATATAGGTAAGCGTTATTGTTTCGAAAACCTGTAAATCAGTATTTCTGCTCTCAGGTCGCAGCTGCGGTAGGGCGTGTGATACACTTCTTCCACCTGATATGTGCCGTTGCAATAGTTCAGGAAGGATTCCTGGTCTTTGACCGATACAGCCACGTAGCCTTCGCCTTCGGGATTTTCCAAGGCAAAGTTGCGCATGCGGTCGTGCAAGTAGTAGTTGGCACCGTAGAAGCGTATCAGGCGGTCGGTGTACGAATACATGTAGCCTTCGGGCACATACTGGTTGAAACATTCGGCCAGCTTCTTGTCCGACTTCTCGGCCAACACCACAGGCTGGTAAACACCGTCAAGCGATACGAACAGGCACAGCATACAGCCGGCCGTGGCGTAGAGCAGCGAACGGCCGTCGGCTTTCTTGGCCAGCGCGCGCAGGGTGCAGATGCCGGCCACTACAGGCAGGGCAACGATGAGCCATTTGACAAAGGGCAGCGAGACTTCCTCGAGCGCGTGCATGAAGCCTATGTTTTCGGCTGCATGACGGCCACTTCCCCACACGCTGTCGGGGATCAGTCCCAGACGGACAGCAGCAAAGACCACTGTCAGCAGGAAGCACAGCGAAGCAAAAATGTAGGCTGATATTTTGAACGCCTTGGCCCAGCGGCTTGTCAGCGCCAGCAGGTACTGGGCAATGAGCAGAGCCATGAACGGATAGATGGGCAGCAGGTATACACTGCGTTTGCTCTTGGGGATGCAATAGAAGATAAAGATGAACAGAATCACCACCCATGTGAACAGTTGCAGAGGCGACTGGTTACGGAAAGCACTCCAAGCCTTGGCAAGACGCTGCTTCAGCGAGTCGCCGGCCGGCAGCAGGCGGATGCCTTTCCAGTTGAGGCCGAAGAGCGAAATAACCAGTACCAGCGTCCAGGGAATCCATCCCCAAATGATGGTCAGGAAGTTATACCACACGGGATTATAGTGTGATTCGTACGACATCGTTCCGGCAAATCGTCCGGTATTCTCTTCCAGCATCAGATCAACGAACGGTTGTCCGCCTTGCAGATAAGCAGCATAGAACCAGATGGCCATTGGGATAAGCGTCAGCAGGCCGATGACAAACAGCGAACCGAACGTTTTGAAGAATGCTCGTCCGCGCAGCAATTGGAAGATTCCGATGCAAGTACAGGGAAAGATGGAGCCGATAGGCCCTTTGGTCAGAGTGGCACAGCCCATCAGTAACACAGCCACCCAAGGTATTCCTTTTGCTCCTTTCTCATCCCAACGGAAGAGCAGGCACAACGAAATAACGATAAGTGATACCTGAAGCATATCAATCCGGCAGGCTACTGCCGCACGGTGAACTTCGAACGAAGTGAGTAGAAGCAATGAGCTGAGTACGGCAGTCTGCGTATCTTTCCGCTTGGCTACGAACCAGAAGAAGACCATTTGCATGGCCAGAAACGACAAGGCAGACGGTAGACGTGAGGTAAATTCGGTCACTTCGCCCGGTATCAGCGAAAAGGCTGCGATGCACCAGTACAGGAAAGGCGGTTTGTAGGCAATGTCGGTGCCATAGTTCACGGGGAGTATCCAGTTTCCACTGTCGAGCATGGAAACGGCTACGATGGCTTCACGCGGTTCTCCTTTGGAGTAGAAAATGGTTTCGCCGATGAAAGGGAGTATTACCAGAACACTCAATAGGGCGACAAACCAGAACGCTTGCTTTTTGTCCAGCATAATCTTTGTATCTAATTTACGTTTTCCAGCCGCAAAAGTACGAATAATTCTGGAACAATGTCTAACTTTGTCCCGGCAATGATAGTGCAGACTGAAATATGGATCTAAAGAAGCTGAGACAATTACCCGAATTCTTCCGTTTTGTGATGGTGGGCGTGTTTGCCACGGCGTTGCATTACGGTGTCTATTTTGTCTTGCAGTGGGTCATCAATGTCAATGTGGCCTACACGCTGGGCTATGCCATCAGCTTTGTGGCCAACTTCTATCTGACAGCTTACTTCACGTTCGGGCAGCGGCCTTCGTGGGGCAGGGCTTTTGGTTTCGGTGGCGCCCATCTGGTCAACTATCTGCTTCACATGGGGCTGCTGAATCTGTTTCTGTGGTTGGGCGTTCCCAAGACGTTGGCGCCGGTGCCGGTGTTTGCCATTGCCATTCCGGTCAATTTCCTGCTCGTGAGGTTCGTCTTTAAAAACAAACGGTTGGGCGGAAAGTCGCAGGAAGCCTAAAAAGCGGCGGCGATAATTTGCAAATCTCATGTTTTCTTACGAATATTGCAGAAAGTAATATAAACTCTTGGTTTTGGTATGAAAGAAATCCCCTGCCTGGCGATTGTTGTGCCTTGCTATAAAGAAGAGGCTGTGTTGCATGAAACCCACAAAAGGCTGAGTCAGTTGCTTGACCAGCTGATAGAAGAAAAGCAGATAGCGTCTGACAGTTATGTATTGTATGTGAACGATGGTAGTACCGACCAGACCTGGCCCATCATTCAAGACTTGTATCAGCACGAATCTTATGCTTGCGGGCTGAACCTGGCCGGAAACGTGGGTCATCAGAATGCTTTGATGGCGGGACTGGAACTGGTAAAGGACCATTGCGATATAGCCGTTTCCATTGATGCGGACTTGCAGGACGACATCCTTGTCATTCCGGAGATGGTTTGCCGGTATCAGGAAGGCTATGACATTGTTTACGGTGTGCGTAAGGAACGGAAAACCGATACCTGGTTCAAACGCGAAACAGCACAGGCCTTTTACCGGCTGATGAACATGATGGGCGTAAAGACGGTCTATAACCATGCCGATTATCGTCTGATGAGCAAGAGGGCCTTACAGCAGTTGGCCCGTTTCCGTGAGCGCAACCTCTTTCTGCGCGGTTTGGTTCCGTTGATAGGCTATCAGACCACATGCGTCTATTATAACCGTTCCAAGCGCTTGGCCGGAGAATCCAAATATCCCTTGAAGAAGATGCTCGACTTTGCCATCGACGGAATAACTTCCTTTTCCGTCAAGCCGGTGCGTATGATTTTCTGGTTAGGCTGTGTCTTTATACTTGTCGGGATTGGGGTGACGATATGGACGCTGTACACTCATTACATCCATGATACGGTACCCGGCTGGGCTTCGCTGATAATCTCGATTTGGGTAGTAGGCGGTTTTATTCTGGCTGCGTTGGGGATTGTTGGCGAATACATCGGGAAGATATATATTGAAGTAAAAGACAGACCCCGATATAATATCGAAAAAACGCTCATGCGCAAAGATCTCTGATTTCTGTCAGTCCTCTGAATAAAGCTGACAGTTTTCTGAAATGACTGAACATATTATGTCCTGATTTTGTTTCTTTTGAAATGACTGAATACTGCATGAAGGGCGGAGGCAGACGAAATAGCGGAGATTTGAAAGAGTTGTCCGTCTGTCTTCTACCTGTAAAGTATGGATAAGGTTTTAATATATAAATAGGTATAAGATTATGAAGTCAAAGATTTTGTTGGCAATTGCAATGGGTGTAGGTAGCATGTTTGCTTATCCTTCGCCAGCCGAAGCATGTACAGGCATTACCCTGAAAAGTAAAGATAGTGTCACCGTCGTGGCACGAACCATCGAGTGGGGCGGAAGCGACCTCAACAGTCAATACGTCATTGTGCCCCGTGGCTATGAACAGCGTTCATATACGCCTGCGGGTGTAACGGGCATGACCTTTAAGGCACGTTACGGATACGTGGGACTGGCTGTAGAGCAGAAAGACTTCGTGGCCGAGGGACTGAACGAAGCGGGCCTTTCGGCCGGGTTGTTCTACTTCCCCAATTATGGCGAGTACGAGAAGTTTGACGAGGCATTGCAGGACAAGAGCATTGCCGACCTGCAGCTGGTGTCGTGGATACTGGGCCAGTGTGCCACCGTGGACGAAGTAAAGCAGGCGGTGAGCGAGGTACACATTATTAATATAGATCCGCGTGCCTCTACCGTTCACTGGCGTTTTACCGAGCCGTCGGGCCGTCAGATTGTATTGGAAATGATCGGTGGAAAGCCCAAGTTCTACGAGAATCCGCTGGGTGTGCTGACCAATTCGCCAAGTTTCGACTGGCAGCTTACCAACCTGAACAATTACGTCAACCTCTATCCGGGCACGGCTCCGGCTCAGTCGCTGGGTGGTGCAAAGCTTGCTTCGTTTGGTGCGGGCAGCGGTTTTCTGGGCATACCGGGCGACGTGACCCCTCCTTCGCGCTTTGTGCGGGCAGCTTTCTATCAGGCTACGGCACCGGTGCAGGACACGGCACTGAAGACGGTGCTTCAAGGTTTCCAGATACTGAATAACTTCGACATCCCTGTGGGCATCGAGTTTCAGGGGGGCAAGATACCTGCCGACATTCCGAGCGCTACGCAATGGACATCGGCAACAGACATGGCCGACCGCATCATCTACTACCGCACGATGTACAACAGCGCCATCCGCAGCATCGACCTGAAGACGATTGACTTCGGCAAAGTGAAGTATCGCGCCGTTCCGCTGGATGCAGAAAAGCAGCAACCGGTGGTACCGGTGAAGATCGCCAATAAATAACCGGAGGCGATATTATACTGAAAAGTGTCGGAACTGGCTACAGATCAGACCGACAAATACAGATTCCCTTTTTCGGAACAGAGGACCGAAAAAGGGAATCTGCTGTTATTGGATGGTTACTTTTTCGCAGGTTTGCAGGGTGAAGTTTCACCGTAATATTGGGATGGGGACGCAAGCATTTTTTTCTCAGTTAGGAAAAAATAACTCTCCAGTTAGGAAAAAATATTTTCTTAACTATGGAAAAACGAAGGGCGGTACAACCTATTTTAGCCGCGTAACATAGGCAGTTGGTTGTTGCGGGGCAGGTGGGGCGTGATGACTGCCCCTGACGAAGAGCAACTGTTGTCAGAACTCAAGCGTTACGCCCAGTGTAGGCAGCAGGGTGCCGCTTTCCTGTTTTAGATACTTCATCTTGTAGCGTTGTTCGGAGGCGGGTGCCGAGGGATTCTCTATCACACCCGTGCTCATGATGACGTCGGGTTGCTTCAGCTTGCTGCCGGTGATGTTCTGGATGTCGAGGTAGAGCCCCAGCATGCAGCGGCGGAAGTAGAACGACTTGTCCACACGCACGTCCAACTGGGCAAACGAGGGCAGCCGTTCGGTGTTGTAGCGGCTGTAGTCGTAGTAGGGTTGTCCTTTGGCGTCCCAGGCTTCGACGAGCGAGGACTTGTCTTCGTCGTAGGGCGTGTAGGGCGAACCGCCGATGTAGCTCAGTTTGCCTCCGATGCTCCAGCGGCGGGGCAGGTTGTAGGTGCCGCTCAGGTTCAGGATGAAGCGGTTGTCCCAGGCTGAGGGGATGTAGGCGTTGTCCTGTCCGTTGCGGTATTCGCTTTTGAAGAGGGTGAACGAAGAGACTACATTGAAGTGACCGGGCACTTGCCAGCGGAACATGGTCTCCACACCATAGGCGCGGCCCCGGGCGGTGGAGGTCAGGGCTTCGTTGCCCACCACACCGTAGTCGTTGCCCTTGCACAGCAGCGGAATATCGTCGGTCAGCGAATAAGGTATGTTTCCATAGCGCTTGAAGAAGCCTTCGACCGACACCATGAAGCGGTCTTGCAGATGCCAGTCCACGCCAAGAGCCGTTTCGCCTACCTGCATGTACTTCAATTGCTTGTTGACATAGGCACCATTGTTGTCTTTGTAGCCCATCGAGGTGTAGGGCGGTAACTGGTAGTACAATCCGGCGTTGGCGCTCAGGCTCCATTGGTCGGTCAGGTTGTACGAGGCCGACAGTCGGGGCGAGAACTGCTTCCACAGTTGTTTCATGTCGCTATTGTAGTTGCTGCCGTCCATGCGTACGCCTGCCGAGAGGGAGAAACGCTTGTCGGGTGTGGTATAGTTGCCGGTGACGAAGGCACCGAAGCTGAAGATGCGCAGCCAGGTGTCGTATGTCAACAGCTGTGTGGCGTCGGTGTAGAACCGTTGGCGCGAGTCGTTGCTGTAGGTGATGTGGTTCAGTTCGGCTCCGGCTTTCAAGGTCCACAGGTTCAGGTTGGTCTGGTTCTCGAAGCGGAGGGTTGTTTTCTGCTCGATGGAGCGCAGACGCAGCGTCAGGTTGTCTTCCGATGAGTCGTCGTTGTTGCGATACTTCAGGTTGCGGTTGTTCAGGTAGTTGTGGCTCAGGGTCAGGGTCTGAACGTGCCGGCCGCTGTAGTGCTTGTAGGTGGCACCCAGCGTGAAGGTCTCCTGATTGATGGTCGGCAGGTAGCTCAGCAGGTATTCGGCATCCTCGCCTTTCTCGTCGGTATTCAGTTTCATCTTGTCGATGCCCACCAAGCCGAGCAAGGTCAGTTCGTCGTGGTCGGAGAAGCGGGTCTTCACCTTGAACTGTCCGTCGATGAAGTTGGGCAGGAAAGGCAGTCCCAGCACCTTGAACAGCATTTGCAGGTACGACTGCCGTGCCGAGAAGAGGTAAGTGGTGCGTTTGCTTAGGTGTCCGGCACCGCTGAGCGAGACTTCCGAGGCACCCAGTGTGGCCTTGAATGTCTGCTTGTCGGGATTGCCGTCTTTCAGTTGGAAGTCGAGCACCGAACTGAGGGCTCCCGAGCGGTTGGCGGGGAAAGCGCCGGTGTAGAAGGTAATCTCGCGTATCAGGTCGGCGTTGACAATGCTGACGGGGCCGCCCGAAGCACCTTGTGTGGCAAAGTGGTTGATGTTGGGTATCTCGATGCCGTCCATGTAGAAACGGTTTTCCGAGGGCGAACCGCCTCGTACGATGAGGTCGTTGCGATAGCCGATGGGCGAGAACGACACACCGGGATAGGCACGCACGATGCGCGACACGTCGCGGTTGGCTCCCGGACTTTTCTCGATTTCCTGCAAGCCGATGATGCGCATTCCCACGGGACTTTCGATGCTCTTGCGGAAGGGCGAGGGTTTGACGACGACGGCTTCGAGCAGATTGGCGTCTTCTTCCATTTCGATTTCGACGAAAGGAGTCGAGGCCGATACGATGTATTCGGGGGTAAGCACCGTCAGGTAGCCGATGCACGAGGCTTGCAGGCGATAGATGCCCGGAGGCACCTGTTCGATGCGGAACATGCCGAGCGAGTCGGTCGATGCCCCTTTGCCCGGCAGGCCGTTGACGGAGACGTTGGCGTAGGCCACGGGCTGGCGCGAATTCTTGTCGATTACTTTGCCGCTGACGGCATAGGTCACATCGCGCTGTACGCGTGCGGATAGCGGACAGCTACATAGGTACAGGCAGGCAAACAGCAGGGAAATCCAAAGGTTCTTGTGCATAGCATCAGGATTTAATGAATACCGTTGAGTTTGTACAAAGATACGAATTTTGTTCTATCCTGCGGTATCGAACGGGGATTTTAACGTCAGCACCCCCTTCAGAAGGCCTCTGGAGGGGGTGCTGAGCAACACTTGTACGGCTCGTGAGCCACACTTGTACGGCTCCCGAGCCATGCAAGTGTTATTCACGAGCCATGCAAGTGTCCTGGAAACGGGTTGCAGGCTACGCTTCGGAAGTCCTTCAGCCGACCTGTTCCGCTTCTTCTTTTTTCCGTTTTTTCCAGAGTTGCCAGGAGTTGATGATGTTCTGCCACAACACGTACGAACCCGGCCCTACCGACGACAACGGATTCAGGTAAGTGTAGGCCATCCAGATGGCAAGCACGGTGTTCTTCTGTCCCAATGCCTGTCCGCCACTGATGCGTTCACGGTAGTGTCCGCCTATCCGCTTGCCCAAATAGAACTGCAAGCAGCAAGTCACCAATCCGGCGACGGCTATCAGCACCTCTACAAAGACGGGCGCGTCGCTGTTGACCAATGAGCGTACCGTCTGACCCGAAACGATGGCCAGCGCCACGGCCCACAGGTAGAAGGCTGCATCGCGGCAACCCAGCAGAATGTGGTGTACTTTCGGCACGAAAGCCCGCAGAAACCAAGCCAGGAAGAAGGGGCAGAGCAACAGCGGGAATACTTTGCCCAATATCTTCAGAAAAGCCGAAAAGAAGCTGATGTCGGCGTGCGGTTCGACCAGCGGAAAGACCAGCGGCACGGCAATGGCAGCCAGCAGATTGGAGAGCAGCGTGTATGTGGTCAGGCTCGACGCACTTCCACCCAACTTGCCCGTAATGACGGCGGCGGCAGTGGCCGTGGGGCAGATGAGGCACACCATGGCACCCTCGAACACTTCGCGATAGACTTCGTCCATCGGGCAGCAGATGAGCAGGGCCGCTACCGCCAGACACGATACCGTCTGAAACAGCAGCAACCATCCGTGCCATGCTTTCGGCTTCAGTTCGTGAACTTCGACCTTACAGAAAGTAAGCAGCAATTGGGCAAAAATCAGGAAGGGAGTCAGGAAGGCAATCATACCGTTTACCAGCGGTTTGGTGGGGGCAAGCAGAGGTACCCTGGCAAGGATGAAATACCCTATCGTACCGGCTATCATTGCAACGGGCAATGTCCAGTTCTTTAAAAAGCGGATGATCATAGTGTTTACATTTCGATTTTCGGACGGCAAAATTACTGCCTATTTGCGTAAATTGTTCTTTTATACCTGAAAAACTGTGCTAAAAAGCTGTCCTTCTGATAAAACTTAAGCGAAAGCGTGAGTTTTCTCCAAATTTCCACTACCTTTGCAGACGATAGTTTATATATGAACGCATATCGACGATACATATTATTTATAGGTATTTGCCTAAGCCTGCTGTTCTCTTCCTTCTGCATCGGCGATGCGGAAGCCAAAGATTTTGTGGTAGTGATCGATGCCGGACACGGTGGTCACGACCCCGGAGCCGTCGGACGCATCTCGAAAGAGAAAAATATCAACCTGAACGTAGCCCTCAAGCTGGGCAGGCTGATTCAGAAAAACTGCTCCGACGTCAAAGTAATCTATACCCGCAACCGTGACGTGTTTATCCCCCTCGACCGCCGTGCCGAGATAGCCAACGATGCCAAGGCCGACCTGTTTATCTCGATACACACCAATGCGCTGGCCAACAACCGCACTGCCAAAGGAGCCTCGACGTGGACGCTGGGTTTGGCCAAGTCGGATGCCAATCTGGAAGTGGCCAAGCGCGAAAACTCCGTCATCCTGTACGAAAGCGACTATCAGACGCGCTATGCGGGCTTCAACCCCAATTCTTCCGAATCGTACATCATCTTCGAGTTCATGCAAGACAAGTATATGTCGCAGAGCGTGCATCTGGCCTCGCTCGTGCAGAAGCAGTTCCGCAACACCTGCAAGCGCAACGACCGTGGTGTGCACCAGGCAGGTTTCCTTGTACTGAAAGCAAGCGCCATGCCCAGTATTCTGGTGGAGCTCGGCTTCATCTCCACTCCCGAGGAAGAACGCTACCTGAACTCCGAAGCGGGTACCGCCTCGCTGGCGAACGGAATTTATCGTGCCTTCCTTACCTATAAGCGCGAACAGGAAATCCGTCTGAACGGTACATCCGATACCGTCGTGCCCAAGGCCGAACCGCAACCCGAAGCCGAAAAGCCCGCATTGGACGCGGCAATCGGCCTGAAAGAGAAGGTCGAAGAGCCGGCTCAGCATCGTCCCCGCCCGAAGGAAGCCACGAAGCCCGAACAAACCAAAAACGACGGTATTGTGTTTAAGATACAGATACTGACCTCTTCGAAGCTGCTGGACAAGAACGACAAGCGGCTGAAAGGGCTGAAGAACGTAGGCCATTACAAGGAAAACGGCCTCTATAAATATACGTATGGCGATTCGCCTGACTACAACAAGGTGTTGCGCACCAAGCGTGCCATCACCGCGCAGTTCAAAGACGCCTTCATCATCGCCTTCCGCAACGGAGAAAAGATGAACGTCAACACCGCCATCAAGGAGTTCAAGCAAAACAGAAACAAAAAATAAGAAACTACCAAGATCATGAAGTATATAACGAAAGAAGTCAGAATAGGCATTGCCGGCATTGCCGCGCTTTGCATATTGGTATATGGCATCAATTATCTGAAGGGCATCCACATGTTCAAGCCCTCGAACTACTTTTATGTACAGTTTCAGAACATCAACGGGCTGACCAAGTCGAGCCCCGTCTTTGCCGACGGTTATCGCGTAGGCATTGTGCGTGAGTTGTACTACGACTATACACAGTCGGGCAAGGTGGTAGCCGAGATTGACGTGGATCCCGAGTTGCGCATCCCCAAGGGCAGTTCGGCCGAACTGACTTCCGATATGTTGGGAGGCATCAAGATGACTTTGCTGCTTGCCAACAACCCGCGCGAACGCCACGAAGTGGGCGATACCATACCCGGCAATCTGAATGGCGGCATCATGGATCAGGCTGCAGCCATGGTCCCCCAGATCGAAAAGATGTTGCCGAAGCTCGATTCCATCCTGGCTTCGCTGAATGCGGTACTGGCCGATCCGGCACTGCCGGCAACGTTGCACAATGTTCGCGACCTGACGGCCAGCATGGCTGTCACCAGCCGTCATTTGGAAACACTGATGAGCAAAGATATCCCCCAACTGACGGGGAAACTGAACACTATTGGCGATAATTTTGCCCAGATCAGTGACAATTTGAAAGGCATCGATTATGCGGCTGCCATGCAGCGGGTCGATTCTACGCTGGCCAACGTAAAAATGATTACAGACAAGCTGGGGCGTACGGACAACACTGTTGGACTTCTGCTCAACGATCCCACCCTTTACAATAATTTGAGTGCCACCAGCGCCAATGCAGCCAGCTTGCTGGAAGATTTGAAGTCGCATCCGAAACGCTACGTTCACTTCTCGCTGTTTGGCAAGAAAGACAAGTGAAAAATAGTCGCTATATAGATTTTGTCTAAATAGCAACGGTGCCTGCGGAGCAGAAAACAGAAGCTTAGATGTGCCTATAAAAGAACGTCAAACAGTCATTTACGGGTCTTCTCTCCGTCAGTTGGAAATGCGGCATCGAAAGTGTGTAAATACATTGATTGTCAGAAGTTTGAATAAAAGCAATAGCCTCTATGTAGAGGCTATTTTTATGCCTTTGTATAAGTGCCTGAAAGTAAAGAGTTTATTATACGATTGAGAAAAGCAAGAAAAAAGCGATTTGTTTTTCTCGAATAAGATTGCGACTTTTGCAATCGTAGAAGTTTCGCTTAATCAATAAATGTTTAGAAGCCGTTATGAGTGTAGTTGATCATGTCGGGCTGTGGAACCGCTGTCTTGAAATCATCAGAGACAATGTTCCGGAGCAGACTTATAAAACCTGGTTCCTTCCGATTGTCCCGCTGAAATATGAGGACAAGACTTTGGTCGTGCAGGTACCCAGCCAGTTCTTTTACGAGTTTCTGGAAGACAAGTTTGTTGACTTGTTGAGAAAGACACTGTATAAAGTCATTGGCGAGGGGACAAAGCTGATGTATAATGTGATGGTTGACAGAAGTTCCCGTCCACCCAAAACGGTGGAACTGGAATCGACGCATCGTACCATTATCCCTCAGAAGCCTGTAGTGAGCAAGCAGATTCCGCAGGCTCCGGTATCAGATCTGGATCCGCATCTGAACCCGGAGTACAACTTCGAAACCTTCATCGAGGGAGGAAGTAACAAACTGTCGCGCAGCGTGGCCGAAGCTGTTGCACTCAATCCGGCAAAAACAATCTTCAATCCGTTGTTCTTCTACGGAGCATCGGGTGTGGGCAAAACTCATCTGGCTAATGCCATTGGCACAAAGATTAAGGAACTATACCCTGAAAAGCGTGTTCTCTACGTATCGGCTCACCTGTTTCAGGTGCAATACACCGATTCGGTGCGAAACAATACTACAAACGACTTCATAAACTTCTACCAGACAATTGATGTATTGATTATTGATGATATTCAGGAATTTGCCGGCGTCACCAAAACGCAGAACACTTTCTTCCACATCTTCAATCATCTGCATCAGAACGGCAAACAATTGATTTTGACTTCGGATAGAGCGCCCGTGTTGTTACAGGGGATGGAAGAACGTCTGATTACCCGCTTCAAATGGGGCATGGTGGCCGAACTGGAAAAACCGACCGTAGAGTTGCGGAAAGATATTCTGCGCAATAAGATTCATCGGGACGGCCTGAAGTTCCCGCCCGAAGTTATTGACTACATTGCAGAGAACGTAAGCGATAGTGTCCGCGATCTGGAAGGAATTGTGATTTCCATCATGGCGCACTCTACGATCTATAATAAGGAGATAGACTTGGAACTGGCACAGCGCATTGTTCGCAAGGTGGTGAACTGCGAAAGCAAGGCAGTGACCGTGGACGACATCATAGCGACCGTTTGCCGTCACTTCAATCTGGATGCTTCCGTGATTCATACCAAGTCCCGAAAGCGTGAAGTGGTGCAGGCGCGTCAGATAGCCATGTATCTGGCCAAGAAGAATACGGATTTCTCTACGGCTAAAATCGGAACACTGATAGGCAATAAAGATCATGCAACGGTTCTCCATGCTTGTAAGACGGTGAAAGAGCTGACCGAAGTTGATAAGTCGTTCCGCTCGGAAATCGACGAAATACAGGCAGAATTGAAACGGGGTAACTGATTCTCTGAAGCCTTTCTTGTAATACTGTAAATTCCCGCAAATCGCGGCAGGAGCTGCTAAGGCAGGGCTTGTCCGGATGTGCGGGAATTTAAGTTATAGGAGTCTCGTGTAGGAGAAGGAAGATTCCGGGTGGTTTAGAAACCCTGTTGTTTCATGATTTCCCAAAGTTTTTTCGACATGGCTTCACTGTCTTTCTTCGTATAGCGTACGTCTGTAAATACCTGAGCCAAGGTTTCTTTGTTGTTCTCCTCTATGAATTTCTTGTTTTCGGCCAGCGATTCTTTGTAGGCATACAAGCGGTCGATGTCGGCCGGGGTATAGTCGTGGTACACTTCTTCGTGTACGATGGCTTCCAGAGGCAGGCGGTCGGTCTGTGCGGGCTTTTCGTCGGGCCAACCTACGGTGATGGTGGTGAGCGGGAAAACTAATTCCGGCAGTTCCAGGGCTTCTACGATCATGTCGGGATTATAGGTTGTGGTTCCCAGATAGCAGATGCCTAATCCTTTTTCTTCGGCGGCCACGCAGAAGGTTTGTGCGGCCAGTAAGGTGTCCACGGCTCCGGTAACAAACCATTCAAAATTGTTGTATCCGGGTTCGGCCTTGCGTTGTTCGCACCATTTGCTGAAGCGTCGCAGATCTATGCAGAAAGTCAGTACAACGGGTGCGTTTTGTACCATGGGCTGGTTGAAATGTGCCGGTGCCAGACGGGCTTTCCGTTCGGCGTCTCTTGTTACAATTATGCTATATACTTGCATATTGCCTACGGTTGAGGCGCGAAAGGCTGTTTCGAGTAAATCGTTTAACAATTCAGTAGGGATGTCCTTGGACAGATATTTGCGTATTGTCCTTCTTTCTTTTAAGCTTTCCATATTTATCTTTTTTCTGCAAATATAAGAAAAGAAAAACAGAAGTTATGCACAAGCCCTGTTAATATCAGCCTCTTTTTTTATAAAAGTATAACTGTTGTATGACGGATTTTTTGTTTGGTTTTTCTTTTTGGGAAACTTTTTGTTTCTTTTAAAAATGTAATATATTAATAATCAGTTATGTTTGTTGTTGAAATGGGAAACTTTACTCTTGTTGATAAAAACTTTGATTTTTATTTTGTGGAATAGAAAAACATTCATAGCTTTGCAACCACATTTGTTGACGATAAGTAAGACTTCTACATTAATACTTATTAAGAATAAAACTACGAAAATACATATATTGTGGAAAAGAAAGTTTATTCCTATGAAGAAGCTTTTGAAGAATCTTTACGATACTTCCAAGGTGATGAGTTGGCTGCCAGGGTTTGGGTAAACAAATACGCAGTCAAGGACTCTTTCGGTAATATTTACGAAAAATCTCCTGAGGATATGCATTGGCGTATAGCTAATGAGATAGCACGTATCGAGGCTAAATATCCTAATCCGTTAAGTTCCGAGGAACTGTTTGGACTGCTGGATCATTTTAAATACATTGTTCCTCAAGGAAGTCCTATGACGGGAATTGGCAATAACTATCAGGTTGCATCTTTGTCCAACTGCTTTGTAATCGGTGTGGACGGTGAAGCCGATTCTTATGGTGCAATTTTCAAGATCGATGAAGAACAGGTTCAGCTGATGAAACGTCGTGGGGGTGTCGGACATGATTTGTCTCACATCCGTCCTAAGGGTTCGCCTGTGAAAAATTCGGCGTTGACTTCTACCGGTCTGGTACCTTTTATGGAACGTTATTCCAATTCTACGCGTGAGGTTGCTCAGGACGGTCGCCGTGGAGCTTTGATGCTGAGTGTATCTATCAAGCATCCCGATTCGGAAGCTTTCATTGATGCAAAGATGACCGAGGGCAAAGTAACGGGTGCAAATGTGTCGGTGAAGTTGGATGATGCTTTCATGGAAGCTGCCATTGAAGGCAAACCTTACACGCAGCAGTATCCTATTGATGCAGCCAACCCTTTGGTGAAGAAGGAAATTGATGCTTCTGCGTTGTGGAAGAAGATTGTGCATAATGCTTGGAAATCGGCTGAGCCGGGTGTACTCTTTTGGGATACCATACTGAGGGAGTCCGTTCCCGATTGTTATGCTGATTTGGGCTATCGTACGGTGTCAACCAATCCGTGTGGTGAGATTCCTTTGTGTCCATACGATTCCTGTCGTCTGCTTGCCATTAATCTTTATTCATACGTAGTCAATCCGTTCAGGCCGGATGCTTATTTTGATTTTGAACTGTTCAAAAAGCATGTGGCTTTGGCGCAACGTATCATGGATGATATTATTGATCTGGAGTTGGAGAAGATTGAAAAGATCCTTGCCAAGGTCGATTCTGATCCGGAGTCGGAAGACGTGAAGCATACAGAACGTGTTCTGTGGGAAAAGATATATAAGAAGAGTGGTCAGGGACGTCGTACGGGAGTCGGTATTACGGCCGAAGGTGACATGCTTGCTGCTTTGGGACTGCGCTACGGAACTGAAGAAGCAACTGAATTCTCGGAAAAGGTTCATAAGACCATTGCCTTAAGTGCTTATCGTTCGTCTGTGGTAATGGCGAAGGAGCGTGGCGCTTTCGAAATATACGATACAGAACGTGAAAAGAATAATCCGTTCATCAATCGTTTGCGTGAAGCCGATCCGGAGTTGTACGAAGAAATGGCTAAGTATGGTCGGCGTAACATTGCTTGTTTGACTATTGCTCCTACCGGAACTACCAGTTTGATGACTCAGACGACTTCGGGTATTGAACCTGTTTTCCTGCCTGTATATAAGCGCCGCCGCAAGGTGAATCCCAATGATACGAATGTACGTGTGGATTTCGTTGACGAAACAGGTGATGCCTTCGAAGAATATATTGTTTTCCATCCTAAGTTTGTCACATGGATGGAAGCACAAGGATATGATCCTGCCAAACGTTATACACAAGATGAAATTGATTCTTTGGTTGCCAAATCTCCTTATTATAAAGCAACTTCCAACGATGTGGACTGGTTGATGAAGGTGAAGATGCAAGGGCGTATCCAAAAATGGGTGGATCATTCGATCAGTGTAACCATTAACTTGCCGAGTGATGTGAACGAGGATCTTGTCAACCGCTTGTATGTCGAAGCTTGGCGTTCCGGCTGTAAAGGTTGTACTGTTTATCGTGACGGATCTCGTTCGGGTGTGTTACTCTCTACCAAGAAGGATAAGAAAGAAGAGCTGCCTCCCTGCAAACCGCCTACGGTTGTGGAAGTCCGTCCCAAGGTGCTTTATGCCGATGTGGTTCGTTTCCAGAACAACAAAGAGAAATGGGTGGCTTTTGTCGGTTTGCTCGACGGACATCCCTACGAAATCTTTACCGGTGTGCTCGATGACGATGAAGGCATTGTGTTGCCGAAGAATGTGGTTTCGGGTCACATCATTAAGAACGTTGATGAGAACGGAGTGAAACGTTACGACTTCCAGTTCGAGAATAAGCGTGGCTATAAGGTTACTATCGAAGGTTTGTCCGAGAAGTTCAACAAAGAGTATTGGAACTATGCCAAGCTGATATCGGGCGTGCTTCGTTATCGGATGCCGATAGAACAGGTTATGAAGCTTGTCGGCCAATTGCAGTTGGATAGTGAAAGTATCAATACTTGGAAGAACGGTGTAGAACGTGCCTTGAAGAAATATGTTACCGACGGTACGGAAGCCAAAGGAAAGAAATGTCCGAATTGCGGTAACGAAAGCCTGGTTTACCAGGAAGGCTGTTTGATTTGTAAGACATGCGGAGCTTCACGCTGTGGATAAGAAAGATGAACAGGGATGAAGCAAACGTTTGCATAGGAATTTAAAAGGCTTGGATGACAATAGCTGTATGATTATGATTTATAATATTTATACTTGCATAATCATTGCAGCTATTGTCGTTTCTTAATCTAATATATATGACGCTATCATTTAATATTGAGTATCGTACCAGTTGGGGAGAAGAAATCAGAGTCCTGGGATCTGTTCCCGAATTGGGTGGAAACCGGATGGAGGACGCCGTTTCTCTGACTACGGTTGATGGCATTCATTGGACAGCAGAAATAGAAATCCAGATGCCGGAAGATGGCAGCGTGCAGTATTGTTATCATGTGTATCGTGAGGGCAAGTCTGTGCGTGCCGAATGGAATAGCTTGCCGCGTGTGTTGCACGTGTCGGGTGCTACTGCCGAAAAAATATATCATTTGTACGACTGTTGGAAGGATTTGCCCGAACAACAGTATTTTTATACATCCGCATTTACCGAATCTTTGCTGGCTCACAAAGAACGTCAGGCTGCAGTGGTGGACCACGGACGCAGCATTCTGATTAAGGCGTATGCTCCTTGTATTGATGGGGATCATTGCCTGGGTATCTGTGGCAACCAGAAGGCTTTGGGTAATTGGGATCCGAACAAGGCAGTCCTGATGACCGATGCCGACTTCCCTGAGTGGCAGGTCGATTTGGATGTGGATAAGCTTACGTTCCCCTTTGAATACAAATTTATTTTATACGATAAGAAGGCGCATCGTGCCGTTGCCTGGGAAAACAATCCGAACCGTTATCAGGCCGATCCGAAACTGGAACCGTGCGAGACGCTGGTCATCGGCGATCGTTATGTTTACTTCAATCTTCCGGCATGGAAGGGAGCGGGAGTGGCCGTACCGGTTTTTTCGCTTCGCTCGGAGCAAAGTTTTGGCGTGGGCGACTTCGGCGATCTGAAGCGTATGATTGACTGGGCTGTAATGACCAGCCAGAAAGTTGTACAGATTCTGCCTATCAACGACACGACCATGACGCATACATGGGTCGATTCTTATCCTTATAACAGCATTTCCATTTATGCTTTTCACCCGATGTATGTCGATCTGAAGCAATTGGGGCGTTTGGATGATGCCGGACTGATGGCCGACTTCGAAAAACGGCAGAAAGAACTCAATGCTTTGCCTGCCGTGGATTATGAGGCCGTGAACCGTGCCAAGTGGGATTACTTCCGCCTGATATTCAAGCAGGAAGGCGAGAAGGTTTTGGCGTCGGACGAATTTATCTGTTTCTTCGAAGCCAATTACGAGTGGTTGCTTCCTTATGCGGCGTTCAGTTACTTGCGCGATACGTACGGAACGCCCAACTTCCGTGAGTGGCCTCGCTATCAGGTATATAATGCTGACGAGATTGAGGAACTCTGTCGTCCGGAGTCTGATGTATATGCGGGTATCGCAATCTATTATTATCTGCAGTTCAATCTGCACAAGCAGTTGCTGGCTGCGACCGAGTATGCTCGTGCACACGGCGTGGTGCTGAAAGGTGACATTCCCATCGGCATCAGCCGCAACAGTGTGGAAGCCTGGAAGGAACCCTACTACTTCAACCTGAACGGGCAGGCCGGTGCTCCCCCCGATGATTTCTCGGTGAACGGGCAGAACTGGGGATTTCCTACCTATAACTGGGACGTGATGGAAAAGGACGGTTATGCGTGGTGGATGAAGCGTTTCCGCAAGATGTCCGAGTACTTCGACGCTTATCGTATTGACCATATTCTTGGCTTCTTCCGCATCTGGGAGATACCGATGCATGCCGTACACGGGCTGTTGGGGCAGTTTGTACCTGCCTTGCCTATGTCGCGCGAGGAAATCGAAAGCTATGGTCTGCCTTTCCGCGAAGATTTCTTCCTGAAACCCTATATACATGAGTATTTCCTGGGGCAGGTGTTCGGTCCGCATACCGATTATGTGAAACAGACATTCATCGAGCCGACGGATACGTTCGAGATATACCGCATGCGTCCCGAGTTTGATACGCAACGCAAAGTCGAGGCTTACTTTGCTGGAAAGACCGATGCCGATAGCATCTGGATACGTGACGGACTTTATTCGTTCATCAGCGATGTGCTTTTCATTCCCGATCGTGACAATCCGCACATGTATCATCCGCGTATCGGTGTTCAGCACGATTTTGTTTACCGCGCTTTGAACGATGGGGAGAAGGCTGCCTTCAATCGTCTGTACGACCAGTATTATTATCACCGCCACAACGAATTCTGGCATCAGCAGGCCATGAAGAAACTGCCGCAGCTGACGCAATCGACCCGCATGCTGGTTTGCGGCGAGGACTTGGGAATGATTCCCGATTGCGTAGCCTGGGTAATGAACGACTTGCGCATCCTTTCGCTCGAAATTCAGCGTATGCCGAAGGATCCGGCGCAGGAGTTCGGACATCCCGACTGGTATCCTTACCGTTCGGTGTGCACCATCTCGACTCACGACATGTCCACCCTGCGTGGCTGGTGGGAGGAGAACAGCCAGCAGACGCAGCGTTACTTCAACACCATGTTGGGGCGCTATGGCACGGCACCTGCCACTGCTTCGCCCGAAATCTGTGAAGAAGTGGTATGCAATCATCTGTATGGCAACTCCATTCTTTGCATCCTCTCTTTGCAGGATTGGCTGTCGATAGACGGCAAGTGGAGGAATCCGAACGTTCAGGAAGAGCGCATCAACGTGCCGGCCAATCCGCGTCATTACTGGCGTTACCGCATGCACCTGACGCTGGAACAGCTGATGCAGGCCGACGGACTGAATGAGAAGATAAAGAGTCTGATTGAAAATACCGGCAGAAACTGTTGAGATGAGAAGCTATATATTCCTTGATGACCTTCGCTTTTATGCCTATCATGGTGTGGGCGGACAGGAAACACTGGTTGGTAATGAGTTTGCCGTCAGTTTGCGCCTGCAGGTGAACATTGCCCGTGCGGCGGCTACCGACGATGTGGCCGATACGGTCAGTTATGCCGACGTTTACCAGTCGGTGAAGGCCGAGATGGGTGTTTCCTCCAAACTGTTGGAGCACGTGGCCGGCCGGATTGTGAAGCGGCTGTTTGCCGACTTTCCGGCGGTGGAACGTATCGAGCTGAAACTGTCGAAACGCAATCCGCCGATGGGTGCCGACATCAGGACCGCCGGTGTGGAGCTGGATTGCGAACGCGAGGACTGCCCGCTGATCTGAGTGTGTCGGCATCGGCTTTAAGGAACTGAGAAAGAACGATTCAACTTTTCTTTTTTTATTCTGTTAATACGGCTCGTGAACCATGCAAGTGTGGTTCGCGAGCCGTACTTGTGTTGCTCGTGAGCCGTACTTGTGTTGCTCGTGAGCCGTACTT
>CABROZ010000020.1 GCA_902472795.1 uncultured Bacteroides sp.
TTACCCATTAACCATTTACCATTAACCATTAACCATTTACCATTAATCATTAACCATTAACCATTTTCCATTCTCAATTATCAATTATCAATTCTCTTACTTCTTATCATAACCTTACGAAGCTTAATTTCATTTATTAGTAGTTAAGGTCAGTCAAATATAACCAAAGTTCCGGGAAGTCGTATCATTTTTAAACTATACACATAGTTTTTATCATCTTTTGTCTTTTCGCCACACCATACGGAACGAGGGCCTGCCCCGACCTCCCATCCACAAAGGATTTCCTGTCGCGACAGACCCTCGCCCTCACTGCCGGTTGTTTCTCCTTACCTCCAGTGCTTCCATCGGTTCCCCCCTAACAGGTTCACCTTATATACCAATCCAGCCGACACATACTTCCCGTCCTGCAGTTCGAACAGCAGGCTGAAGTGATCGCTCCACATCGAATACGTGAAGCCCACGTTCACCGTCTTCGAGTCATATTCGGCAATCACGTTCAGTTCCTTGTGGAAAGCCGGTCTGAAGTTCACGCCCACCGCCGGTCCGTTCAGTGGATAGTCCGTCCGCCTGTTGTACAGCCAAGCTGCATGTACGCCCAGTTCTCCGTAACGAACGTCGAAGTGTTTGGTCATGACGGCATACATGCGGTTGAAAAAACCGTTACTATTCCCTTGAACAGCCATTTCTGTATATTCATGAGTTCCTCCCGTCATTGGATCACTGACACCCACCACAATAGCAGGCATGTATTTCCACCACTCTCTTTCTTTCAAGACCTGCCAACGCGCAGCAAAATGCCGATCCTGATTCACAAATTTTCCCCACGTCAGTTCCGGCCAGAAACTGTTTTCCTTCTTCCCCTTGAATAAAGTACAGACATAGGAAATTTCCAACCGGTGAAAAAAAGTTATGTTCAAAAAATAGTTGAAGGTATCATATCCCCACCAATATTTACTAGGCAGGTTATGTTTTTCTAAAAAATTACCTCCTATTATTAAAGTTCCATCCCGCTGCATGTCCGCACTGGGCATGTGCAGTAATCCAGTTACTCCGCATGTCATCTGTGCTTTGCCAGGCAACACTCCGAACAGCAGGCATATCCATACGACTGCTATTCCTTTTCTATTCTTCCAGATTTTTTTTTTCTTTCCAACCATCTATGATTCTCTTAATGTAGTTAAGGACTTAAGAAGTTAAGGAGTTAAGCCAATACCTTTGTGAAAGTATGCTAATCACATACTCCAACTGTCTGCTTTAACTTCTAAGGGGATGTGTCAAATTAAGGAATCGCTTTCCTTTAGGCACGGATTACACGGAAATTCACGGATTATTCTATTTCTGTCTCCGTATATTCCGCGTAATCCGTGCCTAAAAGCTAACAAGAAGTCAGCCTCTTTTAATTACGACACACCCTCTTGTGCTCTGTTTTGTTGGGGGAGACTGCCGTATTCAAAATTAGTACATGCTTCCTTTGGAGAAAGTTCATTGTTTTTTTAGTATAGGTAGTTGTTTATATTGGTGAAAGGTGTATTTTTGTACCCATTCATTATTAAACTAACTCCTATGAAAAAAAGAAGATTATTGCTTTTGGGTATGATGGGGTGCCTGTCCTTGGGCATGTTGCAGGCTCAGGAATTCCATTTACAGCCCACTCCCCAAATGTACGAAACAACCCGGGACAGCATTTCCATGCCTTCTGCTTACGTATTGTCTGTCAGCCAGGAGGAAAGTAGCTCACCTGCATTGCGCTTGTTGGAACACATCTTGCCGGGAAAATCCGGCAAGGCAGCCTTTCGTGTCAGTCTTGGCATCAAAGGCGATAAGGCCGTTAGAAAATATGCCCGTCAGATTCCGGCGATTCCCGAAGGATATTATCTGAAGATAGCAACGGACGAGATTGTCATTGCGGGTGCCGACGAGCGAGGAGCTTACTATGGCGTGCAGACGCTGGCTCAGTTGCTGACGTTGCCCAAGCTGCCTTTGGCCGAGATTACCGATTATCCGGATGTCCCCTATCGGGGAGTAGTGGAAGGCTTTTACGGTACTCCCTGGAGCCACGAGGCCCGTCTCAGTCAGCTGGAGTTCTATGGCCGCAACAAGATGAACGTCTATCTGTATGGTCCCAAAGACGACCCCTATCACAGCACTCCCAACTGGCGCAAACCTTATCCCGAACCAGAGGCGGCTCAGCTGAAAGAACTGGTAAACAAGGCTGCCGAAAACGAAGTGATTTTCTATTGGGCCATCCATCCGGGACAGGATATCCGGTGGAATGACGAAGACCGTCAGAACCTGATGGATAAGTTCGAGCATATGTATCAGTTGGGGGTACGTGGCTTTGCCGTCTTTTTCGATGACATTTCGGGTGAAGGTACCAAGGCTGACAAACAGGCCGAACTGCTTAACTATCTGGACGATCATTTCGTTAAAGTAAAAGGGGATGTCGAGCCGCTTATCATGTGCCCTACCGAATATAACAAGTCGTGGTCCAACGTGGCCGGAGGTTACCTGACAACGTTGGGTGAGAAGCTGAATCCTGACATTCAGATTATGTGGACGGGCAATCGCGTCATTGCCACCATCGATCGTGAAACGATGGATTTCATCAATCCGCTGCTGAAACGCAAAGCCTATATCTGGTGGAACTTCCCTGTTTCCGACTATGTACGCGATCATTTGCTCATGGGACCTGTCTATGGCAACGGACTCGATATTGCCGACCGGATGGAAGGTTTCGTGTCCAATCCTATGGAACATGCCGAAGCTTCTAAAATAGCACTCTATAGTGTGGCCGACTATGCCTGGAATCTGTCCGACTATGACAGTAACGCATCCTGGGAACGGGCTATCCGTAGCTTGATGCCCCAACATGCTGCATATCTGGAGACTTTTGCCGCTCATAATTCCGATCTGGGTGTCAATGGGCATGGTTTCAGACGTGATGAGTCGGTGGCTTTACAACCGGCTTTACATCGTCTTCGTTCGGCTTATGAGAAAGACGGAACCATTGATGAGGCCTCTTTCCGTGAAGTAGGTGCGGAATGCCGGAAAGTGGTGGAGGCTGCCGATTGCCTGTTGGCGTCGCAGGAAAATACGGCTCTGATTGCTGAGATAGAGCCGTGGCTGATTCAGTTCAAGCTGGTGGGGCAGTACGGTGAGGCAGTACTCCGTATGATGCGTCTTCTTCCGACATCGGATGCTGAAGCATTCGAAGCAGCCTATGCCCATGCCAAAGCTTTGCAGATGTTGATGTACAAGGTTGATACATCGTACAATCAGAATCCTTACCAGCCGGGTGTGAAAAGTGGAAGTAAGGAATTGCTCCCCACGTTTTATGCTTTGTTCGAATCTGTTGTGGAACGCTACAATTCTGTTTATCAGTCACACATGGATGCCCGTGCCGTATATATGCCTTACTCGATGAGTAGCAATGTCTCTCAATTGGCTTCTTTGGCTGTTTCGCGCAAAGGCAGAGGTGGCAGTGTCGCTTCAGTCAACGAGGTGGTTCGTTGGCAGCCGGGTGGCGAACTGGTGCTGACGTTGGATGGGGTTCGTACGCTGAAGAATTTGTCTGTCGATTTAGGCATTGCGGATATTACTGGCTTGTTCCGTCTGGAGACTACTGTGGATGGCAATGTCTGGGAACCGGCTGCTCTGCAATTGGCGAATGGCAAAACGCGTTTTAACTGTCAGGTTGGTGGCCGTAAAGCACAGAAAATTCGTCTGATCAGTATTTCCGGTCAGGAGCAGCAAGTCTATTTTAAACGTTTTATGTTCGAGGAAGAATAGCTTCCGAACACTTTTCTGATAGAATGTGTAGGAAGGAGAAGATAGCAATATAATGTTATCTATTCCATAGAGGCGGTTAAAAACGAATGACACAGATTGTTTAGTTGATTTTATAGCTTAACCAATCTGTGTCATTTTGCATGTGCGGACTTTTTGATGCGAGTTCGTTTTTCCGGCCGACAATCATTCTCTGACGATTTCGCCGATCCAGGCAAACAGTTCGTTCAGAGCGTAGTCACCGGAATGAGGACGATTCCAGGATAGTTTGAAATTGACTTCTTTTCCCATATTTTGCAACTTGGTGGCTAAATTGGAATGGGAAAGGCTGTATCGCGGTCGCGCGCTCCATGGCGAATGTACCAGTGCCGGGTGATAAGACTTTGCGGGTCGTCTAACATTCTCATCGGGTTTATCATTCTGACCCGTTCCCTGAGGGCATTGTCAATGGTTGCCGTAGGGTTGCCTGTTGCTTGCTGTAGCGAATAGTCGGTGAAGTTTACGCTGTTACCGCTTTCATCACCGAATACTTCATTCTCTGCGCTGGCTTTGGCTCCTGCTACTCCTTGGCTGTCGAAGGCCGGGGGCGTTTTCAGGGCGATGGTGGTGACAACATAGTTCAGGTATTTATCCAAATCGAGGTCGGTGATGTATTCGCCGCTTTTCTGAGGACGAGACAGATTGGATTCATTAGAACGGATGTTGATATTCTGATTGTTGGCAATCCCTGTACGTGGAAATGGTCCATATTGTTCGTTTAGCTTTTGGATGGTGGGAGCAAAGGAGTTTGTGCCTTGTCCTTTGCTGAACCGAAAACCGATGCTGTCAGGAATGTCCGCACCTGCGTCTTTCGCCTCCTGTGCACTTTTTATAAGAAGTTGCTTCAGGTAGTCGCGGTAATTGTCGGTTGTAAGAATGGTTCCGTCGGTCTGTTTCAGATTCAAACTTTTCAGGTATGTACCGAACTGTTCTGCCAATTCTTCCGACACCTTTTTCTGCTTGGGAGTGAGTGGTCGGGTAATGTTGTTGGTACAAGCATACAGCCATTCGTAAGCCATGTCGGCATGTTCCAGATCAACGATGGGGCAGTAGCAGACAGCGGCAAAGATATCATCGCGTTCGTTGGCGGCTCCCATGTCTTCTAAATCTTGTTGATATGCCGGATTGTTGCCCGAAGCTCCCAACAGTGCCGACATGGCTCCACCGGCGCTTGTACCGTCGGAAATGATTTTTTCGGCATTGCCGGGTATTTCCTTGTCGAAATGTCGCAAGTAGCGGACGGCTGCTTTCAAGTCGAGCAGCCCTTTGGGTGCCCGTCCGGTATAGATTTTGTCACCTTTGTCTTCGGTCACCGAATTACGTCCTCTGGCGCCGGGTATCACGACAACATATCCTTCGGCCAAAGCCCTGCCCGATGCGTCTTCGGCATCGATGGCTTGAGGTTTGGCAGCCATGTATCCGCCTATGTAGTTGCGCATAAATATAGGAGTAGCCTGAGTGGCACCCTGTGGCACGTAGATGTTCATGTACTGATAAGTGGAATCTTCGACGTTGGTAACGTAATACAGATTTGTGTAGGCAGTATAGTTAACGGTTTTGCCTTGTGGCAATGTAACAGACCCCGCCACGCCTTTCGAAGCATCAAACACTAACTGAGGTGCAGGCTTCACCGCTGCCGTGGCACACACAGACAATGCCATGGAAGCAGTTGCAACGAAAAGTTTCTTCATTGTGTATTGATTTAATATGTGAGGTAAAAATAGAATTTTTTCTTGTTGGATGTGATGGTGCGGTAGAATCTTTTATGTTTCTTTTTGTAAAAATGACAGAGTTTGTCTGGATTGGTATGTTGATGGAATGAAGGAGTGGAAAGCTGTTGTCGGAATGCAGGAAAACTGACCGTGCAGACAGGCCGGAATGTTACTGAAATGAAATAATTTGGCGATGTTTTTGATAATTGAAAGATTAACGCTAATTTTGCGCACTCATTTTGGGAAATTGGAATATAGTAATAAATCAAATAAATAATTTGTCACGATGAACGTTTCATTGCAAAACATTGACAAGGTAAGCGCATTGCTTACGGTAAAGCTCGAAAAAGCAGATTATCAAGAACGGGTGGATAAGGCTTTGAAGCACCTCCGCCAAAAAGCACAAATGCCGGGTTTCCGTCCGGGCATGGTTCCTATGGGTTTGGTGAAGAAGATGTACGGAAAGTCTGTACTGGCCGAAGAAGTGAACAAGTTGCTTTCTGAAACTGTATATAAGTATATTCAGGACAATAAGGTGAACATGTTGGGCGAACCTCTGCCGAACGAAGAAAAGCAACCGACTATCGATTTCGATACGATGGAAGACTTCGAATTTGTGTTCGACATTGCCTTGGCTCCTGACTTCAAAGTAGAAGTCAGCAAGGATGATAAAGTGGACTACTACAACATCGAAGTAACCGAGGAAATGGTAAACAATCAGGTTAAAGCCTATAAGCAACGTAACGGCAAGTATGAAAAGGTTGAGACTTATGCCGATAACGACATGCTGAAAGGTTTGCTGGCCGAACTTGATGAAGAAGGCAATACGAAAGAGGGTGGCATTCAGGTAGAAGGTGCCGTTATGATGCCTTCGTATATGAAGAACGGCGAGCAGAAGGCTATTTTTGCTAATGCCAAGGTAAACGATGTATTGGTATTCAATCCTCATGTGGCTTGGGATGGCAATCCGGCAGAAATTGCTTCTTTGTTGAAGATCGATAAGGAGGCTGCTGCTGAGATGAAGTCCAACTTCAGCTATCAGGTTGAGGAAATCACTCGTTTCGTTGAAGGCGAGCTGACTCAGGAAATCTTCGACCAGGTATTTGGCGAAGGCAATGTGAAGACTGAAGAAGAATTCCGTGCAAAAGTGAAAGATGTGATAGCAGAACAGTTTGTTGCTGACAGCGATTATAAGTTCCTCATCGACCTCCGCAAGGTTCTGACCGATAAGGTGGGTAAGCTGGAATTCCCCGATGCATTGCTGAAACGCATCATGCGACTGAACAACCCTGATAAGGATGAAAAGTTTGTTGAAGACAACTATGACAAGAGCATCGAAGAGCTGACTTGGCATTTGATTAAAGAACAGTTGGTTAAAGCCAATGAAATCAAAGTTGAGCAGAAAGACATTACCGACATGGCTAAGGAGGCTACCCGTGCACAGTTTGCACAATACGGCATGCTGAGTGTACCTGATGAAATTCTGGAGAATTACTCGAAAGAAATGCTTAAGAAGAAAGAAAGTGTAGAAGGTTTGGTGAATCGTGTAATAGAGGCCAAGCTTGCTACGGCACTGAAAGAACAGGTTACACTGGAAAATAAAGCCATCTCGGCTGCCGACTTCAACAAAATGTTCGAATAAGCAAGAAAAACATGAGCTGACAGGCTACAGGTGACTTGTAGCCTGTGGCTTATTGTATAATATGCAGGGTCGTTTGAAAAGTTTTTCAAACATCCCTGTTTTTTTGTGTCTATCTATTCTTTTTTGTTTCTTTGCACCCGTTTTTAATCAACTAATAAATTGGATAAGACAATGGATGATTTTAGAAAATATGCAACCAAGCATTTGGGTATGAACAGTCTGGTGCTGGACGATGTCATTAAGTCGCAGGCTGGGTATTTGAATCCATATATTCTTGAGGAGCGTCAGCTTAATGTGACCCAACTTGACGTGTTCTCGCGTTTAATGATGGATCGTATCATCTTTCTGGGTACTCAGATCGATGATTATACCGCGAATACTTTGCAGGCCCAGTTGCTCTATCTCGATTCGGTAGATCCGGGAAAGGATATTTCTATTTATATTAATTCGCCGGGCGGTTCTGTTTACGCAGGTCTGGGTATTTATGATACAATGCAATTTATATCCAGTGATGTGGCAACCATCTGTACAGGCATGGCAGCCAGCATGGCTGCTGTATTGCTGGTGGCCGGAGCCGAAGGTAAGCGTTCGGCGCTGACTCATTCGCGTGTGATGATTCATCAGCCGATGGGCGGAGCACAAGGACAGGCTTCGGACATTGAAATTACCGCTCGCGAAATTCAGAAATTGAAGAAAGAACTTTATACTATTATTGCCGATCATTCGCATACTCCTTTTGACAAGGTATGGGCCGACTCTGACCGTGACTACTGGATGACAGCTCAGGAAGCGAAAGATTATGGTATGGTTGATGAAGTATTGATTAAGAAATAAGTATGGCAGATTCGAGACGAAACAAAAACAGATGTAGCTTTTGCGGCCGTTCGGAAGACGAGGTAGGTTTCCTGATCACGGGCATGAACGGCTTTATTTGCGATAGTTGCGTCGCTCAGGCTTATGAAATCACACAAGAGGCCCTGGGGGCGGGGAAAAAGAATGGGGCAACCACGAAGCTTAGTCTGGAGGAATTACCCAAACCGATGGAAATAAAAGCGTTCCTCGACCAATATGTGATAGGGCAGGACGATGCCAAGCGTTATTTGTCTGTATCGGTGTACAATCACTATAAGCGTCTTCTGCAGAAGGATGCGGGGGATGATGTAGAGATCGAAAAGTCGAACATCATTATGGTAGGAAGTACGGGTACCGGTAAGACTTTGCTTGCTCGTACGATTGCCAAGCTGTTGCATGTTCCTTTTACCATTGTAGATGCAACGGTGTTGACAGAGGCAGGCTATGTGGGTGAAGATATCGAAAGTATTCTGACCCGTTTGCTTCAGGTGGCCGATTACAATGTTGCCGAAGCTGAACGTGGCATTGTCTTCATCGACGAGATCGATAAGATAGCTCGTAAGGGCGATAATCCTTCTATTACGCGCGACGTGAGCGGGGAAGGTGTACAACAAGGCCTGTTGAAGTTGCTCGAAGGATCGGTTGTCAATGTGCCGCCTCAGGGTGGACGTAAACATCCCGATCAGAAGATGATTCCTGTGAATACGAAGAACATCCTGTTTATTTGTGGAGGCGCTTTCGACGGCATCGAGAAGAAGATAGCCCAACGTCTGAATACGCACGTAGTCGGTTACAATGCTGTGCGTAATACGGCTACCGTTGATCGACAGAATCTGATGCAATATATTGCTCCGCAGGATCTGAAGGCGTTTGGACTGATTCCCGAAATCATTGGTCGTCTGCCTGTGCTGACTTATCTCAACCCGCTGGATCGTGCCGCTTTGCGGGCTATCCTGACGGAACCTAAAAACTCCATTATCAAGCAATATATAAAGTTGTTCGAGATGGATGGAGTGCAGCTGACTTTTGAGGACGCTGTATTCGAATACATTGTGGATAAGGCTGTTGAGTATAAGCTGGGAGCTCGCGGATTGCGTGCCATTGTCGAGACAATCATGATGGATGCAATGTTCGAGGTTCCTTCCGAGCAGAAAAAAACGTTTGTTGTGACGCTGGATTATGCGAAGAAGCAGCTTGAAAAGGCCAATGTAGCCCGTCTTCAAAGTGCTTAAAAATCAAAAGGGTAATGTCGGAAAGATTGTTTTTTTACGGTTTCGGGAAAAATAATCGGTAAAATATGCTTGAATTTTAAGAAGTTGTTTATAACTTTGTTAGTGTGACTAATAAAACTGATAATTGAATAAACAACCTAATGAATCATGGCAGGGAAGAATATAAAATTGACAGACCAGCTGAAGAAATACTTCGGGTTCGACACATTTAAAGGAAATCAGGAAGCTATTATAAAAAATTTGCTGGCAGGCAATGATACGTTTGTATTGATGCCTACCGGTGGAGGAAAATCATTATGCTACCAGTTGCCTTCGTTACTGATGGAGGGAACAGCCATTGTGATTTCTCCTCTGATAGCCTTGATGAAGAATCAGGTCGATGCGATGCGTAACTTCAGCGAAGAAGATGGAATTGCCCATTTCATCAATTCTTCTCTGAACAAAGGTGCGATTGATCAGGTAAAATCCGATATTCTTAGTGGTAAGACTAAATTGCTGTATGTGGCACCGGAATCGTTGACAAAGGAGGAAAACGTAGAGTTTCTTAAGACGGTTAAGATTTCGTTTTATGCAGTTGATGAGGCTCATTGTATTTCGGAATGGGGACACGATTTCCGTCCTGAGTATCGCAGAATCCGTCCGATTATCAATGAGATTGGAAAGGCGCCCTTGATAGCACTTACTGCCACTGCTACCCCTAAGGTGCAGCACGATATCCAGAAAAATCTGGGTATGACAGATGCAAAGGTCTTTAAGTCATCGTTCAATCGTCCCAACCTGTATTATGAAGTACGTCCTAAGACGGCGAATGTGGATCGTGATATCATTAAGTTCATTAAAAATAATCCGGAGAAGTCGGGTATCATTTACTGTTTAAGCCGGAAGAAGGTGGAGGAATTGGCCGAAATTCTTCAGGCAAATGGCATTAATGCGCGTCCCTATCATGCAGGTATGGATTCGGCCACCCGTACTCAGAATCAGGATGACTTCCTGATGGAGAAAATAGATGTTATCGTGGCTACAATTGCTTTTGGTATGGGGATTGATAAACCGGATGTACGGTTTGTGATTCATTACGATATACCTAAGAGTCTGGAAGGATATTATCAGGAGACAGGTCGTGCCGGAAGAGACGGTGGAGAAGGGCAATGCATTACATTTTATACCAATAAGGACCTGCAGAAACTGGAGAAGTTTATGCAAGGCAAACCTGTAGCAGAACAGGAAATAGGCAAGCAGCTTCTGCTGGAAACCGCTGCGTATGCCGAATCGTCTGTGTGCCGCCGAAAGACACTGTTGCATTATTTTGGCGAAGAGTACACAGAAGATAATTGTGGAAATTGTGACAACTGTTTAAATCCGAAAAAACAAGTGGAAGCTCAAGATTTGTTGTGTACTGTCATTGAAACAGTTCTGGCTGTAAAGGAGAACTTCAAGGCAGACTATATTATAGACGTGATAGAAGGAAAGGAAACTTCTGAAGTTCTGGCTCATTTGCACGAAGACTTGGATGTGTTCGGATCCGGTATGGGTGAAGATGAAAAGACTTGGAATGCCGTTATCCGTCAGGCTTTGATAGCCGGTTACCTAAGCAAGGACGTAGAAAATTATGGCTTGCTGAAAGTGACCGATGAAGGAAAGAAGTTCCTGAAGCATCCGAAATCATTTAAAATTGTAGAAGATACAGACTTCGAAGAATTAGAGGAGGAAGCTCCGATGCGTGGAGGTGGTTCGTGCGCTGTCGATCCGGCATTGTATTCCATGCTGAAAGATTTGCGTAAGAAGCTGTCCAAGCAATTGGAAGTACCGCCTTATGTCATATTTCAGGATCCCTCTCTTGAAGCCATGGCTACTATCTATCCCGTGACGTTGGAAGAGTTACAGAATATTCCGGGGGTAGGAGCCGGTAAGGCCAAGCGTTATGGCGAAGAATTCTGTAAACTGATTAAGCGCCACTGTGAGGAAAATGAAATAGAGCGGCCGGAAGACTTGCGGGTGCGTACCGTTGCCAACAAGTCGAAAATGAAGGTTGCCATCATTCAGGCAATCGACCGTAAGGTCGCATTGGATGATATCGCGATGTCGAAGGGCATTGAGTTCGACGAACTGTTGGATGAAATAGAAGCCATCGTCTATTCGGGTACCAAACTTAATATCGATTATTTCCTTGAGGATATTATGGATGAGGATCATATGCTCGACATCTATGATTACTTCAAGGAATCGACAACGGATAATATCGATGATGCGTTGGACGAGCTGGGTGATGATTTTACGGAAGAAGAAGTCCGGTTGGTACGTATCAAATTCATTTCGGAAATGGCGAATTAATAGCAGGTATTTCGCTTAAAAAAAAGAAAAAATATTGCGTGCAGGTGTACGGAGATGGAATAAAAACCGTATATTTGCACGCAATAAATTTTAAACGCATACCTATGTCATTTATTGCTGATAAGATTGTTATGGATGGATTGACTTTCGATGATGTACTGTTGATCCCCGCTTATTCTGAAGTACTTCCTAAAACTGTCGAACTCTCGACAAAGTTTTCAAGAAACATTGAGTTGAAAATCCCCTTTGTGACGGCTGCCATGGATACGGTTACAGAGGCGAAAATGGCTATCGCTATTGCCCGTGAGGGTGGAATTGGTGTAATACATAAAAATATGTCTATCGAGGAACAGGCTCGTCAGGTTGCCATTGTGAAACGTGCTGAAAACGGTATGATTTATGATCCTGTTACGATCAAGAGAGGATCTTCGGTAGCTGATGCACTGTCGTTGATGGCGGAATATAAGATTGGAGGTATTCCTGTTGTGGACGATGAAGGACATTTGGTAGGAATTGTCACCAATCGTGACCTTCGTTTTGAAAAGGATCATAGCAAACGCATTGATGAGGTGATGACGAAGGATAATATTGTTACAACCAATCAGACGACTGACTTGGAAGCGGCTGCACAAATTCTGCAGGAGCACAAGATTGAAAAATTGCCGGTGGTTGACAAGGATAATAAACTGGTCGGTTTGATTACATATAAAGATATAACTAAAGCCAAAGACAAACCTATGGCTTGTAAAGACGCCAAAGGTCGTTTGCGTGTAGCGGCAGGTGTTGGTGTCACCGTTGATACACTCGACCGTATGCGTGCGTTGGTTGAAGCCGGTGCAGATGCCATTGTGATTGATACGGCTCATGGTCACTCTATGTATGTGATTGAAAAGTTGAAAGAGGCCAAACGTGCTTTCCCGGATATTGATATCGTTGTGGGTAACGTTGCTACGGGTGAAGCAGCCAAGGCGTTGGTCGAGGCTGGAGCCGATGGAGTAAAAGTAGGTATTGGCCCGGGTTCAATTTGTACAACCCGTGTTGTGGCCGGTGTGGGAGTTCCGCAGCTGACTGCTGTTTATGACGTTGCCAAGGCGTTGGAAGGTACCGGTGTTCCTGTGATAGCCGATGGAGGATTGCGCTATTCTGGTGATGTAGTGAAGGCTCTTGCTGCCGGTGGCTGGAGTGTGATGATCGGTTCGCTGGTTGCAGGAACTGAAGAGTCTCCGGGTGATACCATTATTTTCAATGGCCGTAAGTTCAAGTCATATCGTGGCATGGGATCTTTGGAAGCAATGGAAAATGGTTCGAAAGACCGCTATTTCCAAAGCGGTACCAGCGATGTGAAAAAATTAGTGCCCGAAGGTATTGCTGCTCGTGTCCCTTACAAAGGAACCTTGTATGAAGTAATCTATCAGTTGGTAGGTGGTTTGCGTGCCGGTATGGGATATTGTGGAGCAGCTAATATTGAAAAACTGCACGATGCCAAGTTTACCCGTATCACCAATGCCGGAGTGCTTGAAAGCCATCCTCACGATGTGGCTATTACAAGCGAGGCGCCTAATTATAGCCGTCCGGAATGATAATCTGAAAAAAGGTAAAATAAATATGCCCGAGGAGTATGTTTGTGCTTTTCGGGCATTCTTATCTTTTAATCATTAGCCATTCTAAAACTATCTGCTATAACTTCTTAATTTCCGATATAAGATTAAGACTGAAACCTAAAATAATAATGAATTGGAACGATGAATAGGACATTGGGGATATGCTTACTGTTGGGACTGCTGCTTGTCTGTCCTGCAATGCTGCAAGGCAAGTCGTTGCTGATGTGCATTAATGGGGAGGAAATATCCTGTTCGGAGTTTCTGCAAATATGCGAACGCGATAGCAGCTTTTTCCCCGTTCTCCGAAAAGATATCGTTGATCGTTTTGTTGATTTCTATCTGATGGTTGAGGCTGCCAGACAGGCCGGAATCGATACTTTACCCGATGTGCAGGAGCGCGTCCGGAATTATCGTAGCTGGTTGTCGAAATCTTATTTATTGGACGGGCAGGTAGTCGATAAAGTATTAAGGACTGCATATAACCGGATGGTGGCCGGACACGACGCCGGCCGTGTGCAGGTTTGTCACATATTCAAGTATCTTCCTCAGAATGCTTCCCCCCGAATGCTTCATGCGGCCGAGCTCCGTATGGATTCTCTTTACGAGGCTGTATTGCGTGGCGCATCTTTCGAAGAATGTGTGAAGCGTTATTCTGACGAAAAACGTTCGTTCTGGGTTAGTCGCTTGCAGATGCCCGAAGAATTCGAAGATACGGTTTTCCGTATGCAGCCGGGACAGATATCGAGGCCTTTCTTTACTCCTCAGGGTATTCATATCGTAAAAGTATTGTCGCGTGAGGAGATTCCACCGTTTCCTGTCATGAAAAACAGCCTGATGCAAAAACAAATTGGGCGGAATAAGGTAAAGGAGGAAATGTCTTCTGTTGTAGAAAAACTGAAGAAGGAATATGCTTATACACCCGATCGTGCCGGCATGGATGACTTACGTAGAAATGGTCATACCGACCGCACTTTGTTTGTATTGGATGAGAAGCCTTATTCCGGAGCAGATTTTGCAAAATTTGCCATGTCCCATCCAGGATTGCTTTCTACTCAATTGGAGGATTTTGTGATCAAGTCGGTGCTCGATTTGGAAAACGTCCGTTTGGAAAGGAAGTATCCTGATTTCAGCCAAAGGATGCAGGCCTATCGGGACAGTCTGTTGGCCCATGAGATCTATCACAGAGAAGTGTATGAGAAGAATGCTTGCGATGATGCCCGTTTGGAGGCCTATTATGAAGCTCATCGGGGCGAATATGCGCGGTATGAAGGTCTGGTTGTTCATGCAGTGACCAAACGTCTGGCCAAGCAGGTTCGTAAATTCTTGAAAAAATTGCCCGAAGAAGAATGGGATAATGCCGTACGACTTGTTTTTAATGCGGACGGAAAGCAGCAGGTGCTGATCGAACATGGAACTTTTTCGGTAGGTGATAATGCTTTTATTGATGAACTTGTGTTCAGAAAGTCGAAAGCAGAACCTTTGCAGGATTATCCTTTTACGGTGATACAAGGACAAAAGCTGAAAAGTCCTGCTGATTATCGGGAGATTCGCGACAGGCTTTCGGCAGATTATTACCGGGAGGTTGGTTTGCGTTGGTTGGACAGTCTGCGAGCTGTAAGTAAGGTTGAAATTAACCAAGAGGTTTTAAAAACCGTTAATAATCACTGAAGCAACCAATTAATGCACTATCTTCGTAACTCAAAATAAAGAAAATACATTTGACAATGCGTACAACTTGCCTGGGTCTTATTATTCTGCTGCTTTGTGCATCGTGCGGTGAACGTTACGATCACGAGGGGAAGACGCCTTTGGTGGAGTTGGACGGGAATTTCCTTTATCGTGAGGACTTGCAGGCTGTGCTGCCTCCCGATTTGTCGAAGGATGACAGTCTGCTGTTTGCCGAAAACTACATTCGCAATTGGGCTGAAGATATTTTGTTGTACGATAAGGCCTGTGATAATATCCCTGATAGCAAGGAAATCGATAAATTAGTCGATAACTATCGGAAGGCATTGATCATGCATACGTATCAGCAGGCTTTGATACATCAGAAACTGGCCGATGAGATTTCGGAACAGGAACTGGTTGATTATTATAATAAGAACCAGGAACTTTTCAGAATAGACCGGGCGCTGATAAAAGGGCTTTTTATCAAGGTTCCTCTGACGGCTCCCCAAATTGCCAATGTGCGTCGCTGGTACAAGTCGGAGACTTCTGAAGCCGTTGAACATCTGGAGAAGTACCAGATGAGGAATGCCGTCAAGTACGAGTATTTCTACGACCGGTGGATTCCTGTAGCCGATGTTTTGGGTATGATGCCATTGGATAAGCCCGATGCAGAGGAGTATCTGAACAAAAACCGTCATATAGAATTGAAGGATACGGCTTTCTACTATTTTCTGAATGTGAGCGATTATCGTCCGGTGGGCGAACAGGAACCATATGAGTTTGCCCGAAAACAAGTGAAAGATATGCTATTGAACCTGAAGCAGGTTGCCTTTATAAAGGAACTGAAAGACGGCATGTATGAGAGAGCGGTAAAGAAGAATGAGATTAAGTATTATTAAGTATAAGATATCAAGAATGAGAAAGTTTATGAACGTAAAGTTTATAGTTTTGTTTGCCTTGACATTATTTGCCGGTACTGCTTTGCATGGCCAGGACAACGTAATCGATGAGGTTGTGTGGGTAGTAGGCGATGAAGCTATATTGAAATCCGAGGTGGAAGAGGCACGTCTGAATGCATTGTGGGAGAACCGTCGGTTTGATGGAGATCCCTATTGTATGATACCCGAAGAGATTGCCGTGCAGAAGCTGTTTTTGCATCAGGCTGCTCTCGACAGTATTGAAGTACCTGAAAGCGAGGTGATTCAGCGTGTTGACTATATGACGAACATGTATATTGCCAACATCGGTTCGCGCGAGAAGATGGAGGAGTATTTCAATAAGACTTCCAGTCAGATTCGCGAAACCTTGCGTGAAAATGCGCGTGAAGGTCTGACCGTGCAGAAGATGCAGCAGAAGCTGGTAGGAGACATCAAGGTGACTCCTGCCGAGGTACGCCGCTATTTTAAGGATCTGCCACAGGACAGTATTCCCTATATTCCTACCCAGGTAGAGGTACAGATTATTACACAGCAGCCTAAAGTTCCTTTAGAGGAAATCGAGGATGTTAAAAGACGTCTGCGCGAATATACCGAACGTGTCAATAAGGGAGAAAGCTTCACGATGCTGGCCCGTATGTATTCCGAGGACAAGGGTTCGGCCATGAATGGCGGTGAGTTGCCTCGCTTCATGGGACGCGGTGAACTCGATCCCGCCTTTGCCAATGTGGCTTTCAACCTTCAAGGACCCGACAAGGTGTCGAAGATTGTAGAGTCGGAATTTGGTTTTCATATCATCCAGCTCATTGAAAAGCGTGGAGACCGTATTAAGGTGCGTCATATTTTGCTGAAGCCTCACATCCCGGAAGCCGCACTGACGGCGGCAACTGCCCGTTTGGATTCGATTGCCGACGATATCCGGAACAACAAGTTTACTTTTGAGGACGCTGCACTTCATCTTTCGCAGGACAAGGATACGCGTAACAATTATGGATTGTTGCCTAATCCCAACAACAATACTTCCAAGTTTGAGATGCAGGAACTGCCACCTGAGATAGCCAAAGTGGTTGATAAGATGGAAGTTGGCGAAATCTCCAAGGCGTTTACCATGATTCCCGAACGGACCGGTAAGGAAGAGTGTGTGATCGTTAAACTGAAAAGCCGTATCAACGGACACAAGGCTACCGTGGCCGACGACTATCAGAATCTGAAAAATATTGTATTGGAGAAAAAACGTGAGGAAGTGCTGGACAAGTGGATACGCGAGAAGCAGAAACATACGTATGTCCGCATCAACGATAAGTGGAAAAAAGATTGTGCATTCAAATATCCGGGTTGGATTAAAGATTGAATATGAAGAAATATAAGAATGGTCTGCTATACAGGCATAGATACCTCCTGACGGGTATTCTATGCCTGTTTGGTGTCTGTCTGTTAGGAGCTCAAGACAAAAAAACGCTATCGAAAGCACCGGTGAAGAAGACGGAAAATGTAGTGAAACATACGGCTGTTCAGGACACTGTTGTGAAAAAGAAACCTGCAGCCAAGTCCACCGGGCAGAACAATGTGACTGCTGCAAAAGGGAAAGATGAGAGAGCCGGAAAGACCCGTGTCGATCTGTTGTATGCCGACGAGGCACAGGCCGACAAACAGATGCGTCCCGATGTGCAGGTGCTCATCGGGTCGGTACGCTTGAGGCACGACAGCATGTACATGTTTTGCGACAGTGCCTTGATCTTCGAGAAAATCAATTCGGTCGAAGCCTTCGGCAATGTCCACATGGAGCAGGGAGATACGCTGTTCATCTATGGCGACTACCTGTATTATGACGGAATGTCGCAGCTGGCCATGTTGCGCGAAAATGTCCGTATGATCAACCGCAATACGGTGCTTACAACCGACAGTCTGAACTACGACCGTCTGTACAACTTAGGCTACTACTTCGAAGGCGGAACGCTGACCGACGAAGAAAACGTGCTGACTTCCGTATGGGGCGAATACAGTCCTGCCACCAAGCTGGCAGTGTTCAATCACGATGTCAAACTGGTGAACCCGAAATTCGTGTTGACTTCGGACACGTTGAAATACAGTACGCAGACAAAGATTGCAACCATCCTCGGTCCGTCGGACATTGTGAGCGAAGAGAACCATATCTATTCCGAACGCGGATTCTACAACACGACCAGCGAACAGGCCGAACTGCTGGACCGTTCGGTGTTGACCAATCAAGGCAAGAAGCTGACCGGCGACAGCCTTTTCTACGACCGGAAACAGGGATACGGAGAAGCTTTCGACAATGTCCAGATGAACGATACCGTCAACCGCAACATGCTGACCGGCGATTACTGTTTCTATAACGAACTGACCGGCAATGCCGTCGCTACCAAGCGTGCCGTCGCCATCGACTATTCGCAGGGCGACAGCTTGTTCATGCATGCCGACACGTTGCGTTTGGTGACTTTCAATCTCGATACCGACTCCATGTATCGCGAGATGCGTGCCTATCACAAGGTACGTGCCTACCGTTCCGATGTGCAGGCCGTTTGCGACTCGATGGTGTATAACTCTAAGGATTCCTGTATGACGATGTACACCGACCCCATCATGTGGTACGGCGAACAACAGTTGTTGGGCGAGGAAATCAAGGTGTATATGAACGACAGCACCATCGACTGGGCTCATATCATCAATCAGGCTTTGGCCGTAGAGCAGAAAGACTCCATACACTACAATCAGGTGGCCGGGAAAGAGATGAAGGCTTACTTTGTGGATGGCGAAATGCGTCGGGTCGATGTCAACGGCAATGTATTGGTGGTCTTCTATCCGGTGGAAGAGAAAGACAGCACCCTGATGATGCTGAACTACTCGGAGGGCGGCTTCCTGCGGATGTTGCTGAAGGACCGGAAGATGGAACAGGGAGCCTTTATCGGAAAAGCCAACGGCATAGCTTACCCGATGGATCAGATTCCGGCGGAGAAATACAAGCTGCCTTCTTTTGTGTGGTTCGACTATATCCGTCCGCTTAATAAAGAGGACATTTTTGAGTGGAGAGGCAAAAAAGCCGGTGACGTATTGCAGAAAAGTGACCGAAAACCTGTAACTTCGCCAAGAAATATGCATATCAAACGAACTAAAAAATAGAGTTATGGGAATGTTTACAATGCGGAAACCCCGCGGCTTTCATCATCCCTATATCTATGTGGATGAGCGGAAAGAAAGATTAGCGAAGATGGAAGAGAAAGCCAAGCGCGAACTTGGCATGTTGCCCGAGAAAGAATTTTCGCCCGAAGACATCCGGGGGAAGTTTGTGGAAGGAACCACCCATCTGAAACGCCGCAAGGAGAGCGGACGTCGCCCCATGCACTTTGGGGTGGCCTTGATTCTGATAGCCGTCCTGTTCTATATATGGTATGCCATCAGTAATGGGATTATTTGATTATCATGAGCGATATCATTCATTTACTTCCCGATTCGGTCGCTAACCAGATAGCGGCCGGAGAGGTGATTCAACGTCCGGCATCGGTTATTAAGGAATTGGTAGAGAATGCCATCGATGCCGAAGCACAGGAAATACATGTTTTAGTGACGGATGCAGGAAAGACCTGTATCCAGGTGATTGACGACGGAAAGGGTATGTCCGAAACGGATGCACGTCTTTCCTTCGAGCGTCATGCCACTTCCAAAATCCGTGAGGCGGCCGACCTGTTCGCGTTGCATACCATGGGCTTTCGCGGTGAGGCGCTTGCCTCGATTGCAGCCGTGGCCGAAGTCGAACTGAAAACCCGGCCGGCCGACGAAGAACTGGGTACCCGTCTGGTCATTGCCGGCTCGAAAGTCGAGAGCCAGGAAGCTGTTTCCTGCCCCAAAGGCAGTAACTTTTCGGTCAAGAACCTCTTCTTCAATGTGCCTGCCCGTCGTAAGTTTCTGAAAGCCAACTCTACGGAGCTGAGTAATATTCTGGCCGAGTTCGAACGCATCGCGTTGGTGCATCCCGACGTGGCTTTTTACCTTTACAGCAACGATGCCGAATTGTTCAACCTCCCTCCGATGCCTCTGCGCCAGCGCATTCTGGCTGTGTTTGGCAAGAAGCTGAACCAGCAGTTGCTTTCGGTCGATGTGGATACCAGCATGGTGAAGATCTCGGGCTATGTGGCCAAGCCGGAATCCGCACGCAAGAAAGGGGCACATCAGTATTTCTTCGTGAACGGACGTTACATGCGTCACCCTTATTTTCACAAGGCAGTGATGGAGGCTTACGAGCAACTGATTCCTGCCGGCGAGCAGATCTCTTATTTCATTTATTTCGAGGTCGATCCAGCCAATATCGATGTGAACATTCATCCTACCAAGACCGAAATCAAGTTCGAGAACGAACAGGCCATCTGGCAGATTCTGTCGGCGGCAGTCAAGGAGTCGTTAGGCAAGTTCAGTGCCATTCCTCAGATCGACTTCGACACGGAAGACATGCCTGACATTCCGGCTTTCGAACAGGCCCGGCCGATAGAGCCGCCCAAGGTGCACTACAATGCCGACTTCAATCCGTTCAAGTCATCGTCTTCATCGTCGTATGGTAGCGGGGGCAGTTATTCCCGTCAGCAGGTAGAGTGGGAGGGACTCTATGCTGGATTAGAGAAGGCCAGCAGGATGAATGCGCCGGAGGAGCTTCCGGAACCCGAAAGCGAAAACAACGAAGAAGAAGCGGCATCCGACGCCTTTATGGCTTCGTCGGCTGTAACTGCTCCTTCGGATGCAGCGCCGGCGTCGCTTTACGGTCAGGAGACCGGGATGGAAAAAGGCGCGCAACATCTGCAGTTCAAGGGACGTTTCATTCTGACTTCCGTCAAATCGGGACTGATGCTTATCGACCAGCATCGTGCGCATGTGCGTGTGCTCTACGAACGCTACATGCAGCAGATTCGTCAGCATCAGGGCATGTCGCAGGGAGTGCTTTTCCCCGAAATCGTCCAGTTCCCTGCTTCCGAGGCTGCTGTGCTCGAAAGCATTACCGACGATTTGTCGGCAGTGGGCTTCGAACTGACTTCATTGGGTGGGGGCAGTTATGCCATCAACGGAGTCCCTTCGGGCATCGACGGACTGAACCCGGTGGAATTAGTGCGCAGCATGGTGCATACGGCCATGGAGAAAGGTTGCGATGTGAAGGAAGAAGTGCAGAGTATGCTTGCGGCTACGTTGGCACAGGCAGCCGCCATCGTTTACGGTCAAGTGCTGAGCAACGACGAAATGGCCAATCTGGTCGATAGTCTGTTTGCCTGTCCTTCGCCCAATTACACGCCGGATGGGCATGTGGTGCTGGCTACTATCCGTGAGGACGAGATTGAAAAATTGTTTTCCAAGTAGTATGGAATTTTAAGAGGATGTGTCAAAAACACAGTATTTATATTCTCCTCCTTCCAGAAGGTGGTGAGTCAGATACTATAAACTTGGTTTTGACACACCTTCTTTTTTATTGTTCTGCTTTTCTGAAATTGAGATTCTCAGTTTTACCAAGTTTCTTGGTGAAGTTTCAGCGAAAGTGCTCAGCCTGAATGCTTTATGGTGAAAGATGCTTCAAAGGGTATAAAATTATACATGTACAATTTTATCCCCTTTGAAGCCCGGTGAAGCTTCGGGTGAAACCTCATCTTTCACCGTATCTGCCTGATTATCTGATGCTAATTGCGCGGTGAAAGCGTGAAGGCAAAATAGAGGGCTTAAGGTTTAATGTTGAGGGATGAGGGGTGAGGAATGAGGGTTTATGGTTGAAGGTTTAAAAACATGCCCACTTCATTATTCATTTTTCATTCCCAACGTTCCACTTGGCAGGCGTAAACATCTACTTTAGCCGCGTAACATCGGTAGTTGGCCGGCGCAACAAGCAATCTTCCGCAGCGCAGCAAGCAATGCCGCGGAGTTTCAGAAGCAATGCGGTCGGGTTTTATAAACAAAGCACACGGGTTTGGGGAACAAAGTCCACGAGTTTGGCAAGCAAAGCAGTCGGGTATGACCTGTAACTTCGGCGAGTATGGCTTGCATGGCTCGCGAGCCGTGCAAGTGTGGCTCACGAGCGGTACAAGCATTGCTCACGAGCCGTGCAAGTGTGGCTCGTGAACATTGCCGTGCTGCAAGTTGTGCAACTGCTGAGGCTGAAGGTTACTTGCTGAAGCGTTTTGCCTGTTCGGCAATCAGTTCGGCGTCGTCGAAGTAGTTGATTTTCATGGCGCGGCGAACCTCGTCGAGGGTGGCGGCGGCTGTCTCGCGGGCAACTTCGCAACCTTTCTTCAGCATGTCGTAGATGGCGGGAATGTCCTGCTCGAACTCCTTGCGGCGGTTGCGTATCGGAGCCAGCTCTTCTTCCATAATGGCGTTCAGGAATTTCTTCACTTTCACGTCGCCCAGTCCGCCGCGGCGGTAGTGTGCCTTCAGTTCGTCTAAGTTGGGGTACTCGGGCAGGTAACGCTCGAAGTGTTCGGGACGGCAGAAAGCGTCGAGGTAGGTGAAGACGGTGTTGCCCTCAACCTTGCCGGGGTCTTGTACGCGCAGGTGGTCGGGGTCGGTGTACATGCTGCGTATCTTCTTCTGCACTTCGTCGGCAGGGTCGCTCAGGTAGATGCAGTTGCCAAGGCTCTTGCTCATCTTGGCCTTGCCGTCGGTGCCGGGCAGACGCAGGCAGGCGGCGTTGTCGGGCAGCAGGATTTCGGGCTCAACCAGCGTTTCGCCGTAGATGTTGTTGAAGCGGCGCACGATTTCGCGGGCTTGCTCCAGCATCGGTTCCTGGTCTTCGCCCACGGGCACGGTGGTTGCCTTGAAGGCAGTGATGTCCGCTGCCTGGCTGATGGGGTAGGTGAAGAAGCCTACGGGGATGCTCGTCTCGAAGTTGCGCATCTGTATCTCGGTCTTCACGGTAGGGTTGCGCTGCAGGCGGCTGACGGTCACCAAGTCCATGAAGTAGAAGGAGAGTTCGCACAGTTCGGGTATCTGCGACTGGATGAAGATGGTGCTCTTCGTCGGGTCCAGCCCGCAGGCCAAGTAGTCCAATGCCACTTCGATGACGTTCTGGCGCACTTTCTCGGGATTGTCCATGTTGTCGGTCAGTGCCTGTGCGTCGGCGATGAAGACGAACATGTCTTTGTAGTCGCCGGCATTCTGCAGTTCCACGCGGCGGCGCAGCGAGCCTACGTAGTGTCCTATGTGCAGGCGTCCCGTCGGGCGGTCGCCTGTGAGGATGATTTTTTCTTTTGCCATAATTGTATGTTAGTTGATAATTCCTTTTTTCAGCGTTTGGTGGCCGGCGGTGAGCGGTTGGCGGGTTATCCGGCGGATACATTCCGTCATCATTCACCGTTCATTACTCTTCGCTCTGTATGCCGCCGTAAAGGTAGGGCTTTTTCATGAGAAACTGAAAAGAAATGTGCGGAATGAAACGGGATGAAGGCAGAAGGGCCTGATTCGGGCAATGTCCGACGGCTGGCTTTTGCTTCTAATCCCGCTCGAATCGGAGGCTCACTCTTGCTGACTTCTTTTACTTCTGGCAGTTTCTGTAAATCCGCCTTTTAAGCAAATACCCCCTTTCAGAAACTTGTTAATTAGAAGGATAAATCCTATATTTGCAGAAATAAGTATGGAAAAGTGTGTTTCTATGCACTTTTCCATACGAAAAGATGTATTGGAGGCAATCCTATGGAAATAAAAAGAGACATTCTTGATGAGCTGATTGCTTGGAAAAACCAAGCCCGGCATAAGCCGCTTCTTTTGCAGGGGGCCAGGCAAATCGGCAAAATACCTTCTTAAAATTTGTTCGTTTCCCGAATAAATCGTTTCTTTGTAGAAATATCCATACGTATATGCAAGGAAGAGAAATAGAGAGCGGCATGTATTATTGTTCGGGCGAGTTTTATTCACCGGCCGTTAGTCTTTCCTCTTTTTCAATAAGATATTTAGTTCTTTGGAAAATGCGTTATCCTTTGCCGGGGTGACGCATTTTTTGTAAACGGGATTACAGTTATAAAAAAAACGACTAATAAAAGAATGATATGAAGAACGATTTGAAGAAAGTGCTTGTCTTGGGTTCCGGCGCGCTCAAGATCGGACAGGCCGGAGAGTTCGACTACTCCGGTTCGCAGGCGCTGAAAGCGTTGCGCGAAGAAGGAATCAGCTCCGTGCTGGTGAACCCCAATATCGCTACCATCCAGACTTCGGAAGGCATTGCCGACCAGGTTTACTTCCTGCCGGTAACTCCTTATTTTGTAGAGCAGATCATCAAGAAGGAACGTCCCGACGGCATTCTGCTGGCTTTCGGAGGACAGACGGCGCTGAACTGTGGAACGGAACTCTATCAGAAAGGGGTGTTGCAGCAGTATGGCGTGCGTGTTCTGGGTACTTCGGTAGAGGCTATCATGAACACCGAGGACCGCGACCTTTTTGTGAAGAAGCTCGATGAGATACCGATGAAGACCCCCAAGAGCCACGCTGTAGAGAGCATGAAGGCTGCCCTCGAAGCGGCCCACGAGATAGGCTATCCCGTCATGGTGCGCTCGGCTTATGCCTTGGGCGGACAGGGCAGTGGCATCTGTCCCGACGAAGAATCGTTCCTGAAACTGGCCGAAAGCTCGTTCACGTTCTCCAAACAGATCCTGGTGGAAGAATCGCTGAAAGGCTGGAAGGAGATTGAATTCGAAGTCATCCGCGATGCCAACGACCACTGCTTCACCGTGGCCAGCATGGAGAATTTCGATCCGCTGGGCATCCACACGGGCGAGAGCATCGTAGTGGCTCCCACCTGTTCGCTCACCGACGAGCAGGTAGAGACGTTGCAGGCACTGTCGCGTCAGTGCGTCCGCCATCTGAACATTGTGGGCGAGTGCAACATCCAGTATGCTTTCAATGCCGAAACCAACGACTATCGTGTCATCGAGGTGAATGCCCGCCTGAGCCGTTCGTCGGCATTGGCATCCAAGGCCACCGGCTATCCGCTGGCTTTCGTGGCTGCCAAGATTGCGTTGGGCTATACGCTCGACCAGATAGGCGAGATGGGTACGCCCAACTCGGCTTATGTGGCACCGCAGCTCGACTATCTGATCTGCAAGATACCCCGCTGGGACCTGACGAAGTTTGTCGGTGTGAGTCGCGAAATCGGTTCGAGCATGAAATCGGTAGGCGAAATCATGTCCATCGGCCGCAGCTTCGAAGAGATTATCCAGAAGGGTCTGCGTATGATCGGTCAGGGCATGCACGGCTTCGTGGGCAACGAAGGCACCCGCTTCGACGACCTCGACCACGAGCTTTCCCATCCCACCGACTTGCGCATCTTTGCCATCGCCCAGGCTTTGGAGGAAGGCTATACCATCGATCGCATCTACGAGCTGACCAAGATCGATCCGTGGTTCATCGGCAAGCTGAAGAACATCGTCGATTACAAGCATACGCTTTCCCAATATAATAAGGTAGAAGACATCCCCGCCGACGTATTGCGTCAGGCCAAGGTGCTTGGCTTCTCCGACTTCCAGATAGCCCGCTTCGTGCTGCATCCCACCGGCAACATGGAGAAGGAGAACCTCATGGTGCGTGCCCGCCGCAAGGAACTGGGCATCCTGCCCGCCGTGAAGCGCATCAACACCGTAGCCAGCGAACATCCCGAACTGACGAACTATCTGTACATGACATACGCTGTACAGGGTTACGACGTGAACTATTACAAGAACGAGAAGTCGGTCGTCGTGCTGGGCTCGGGCGCTTACCGCATCGGTTCCAGTGTAGAGTTTGACTGGTGTTCGGTGAATGCCATCCAGACGGCACGCAAACTGGGCTACAAGTCCATCATGATCAACTACAACCCCGAAACCGTATCGACCGACTACGACATGTGCGATCGCCTCTACTTCGACGAACTGTCCTTCGAACGTGTGCTCGACGTCATCGACCTCGAACAGCCCCGTGGCGTGATTGTTTCGGTAGGCGGACAGATTCCGAACAACCTGGCCATGAAGCTCTACCGCCAGTCGGTACCTGTATTGGGAACTTCTCCGGTGTCTATCGACCGTGCCGAGAACCGCAACAAGTTCTCTCACATGCTCGACCAGTTGGGCATCGACCAGCCGGCCTGGCAGGAGCTGACCAGCTTAGACGACGTGAAGGGATTCGTGGCCAAGGTAGGCTATCCCGTTCTGGTTCGTCCGTCGTACGTCTTGTCGGGTGCAGCCATGAACGTCTGCTACGACGAA
>CABROZ010000021.1 GCA_902472795.1 uncultured Bacteroides sp.
AGAGGGAATTGGAAATCGATGGAGAAGCCAATCGGGAACTCCTGACCCTGTTTCTCAGATCGGCCGGGGCAGCATAGGGCAGATACCGTCCGGAGGCCGTCGGCATTCAGTAAGGCGGATTCTCAAAAGTGCCCTGCATGCTGTTGTGGCGTTTTAGAAATGTCGAAAACAGATTTTTCTCGTTAGTTTTTTCAAGTAAAAGGCTATTTTTCAAAGAATAATATGTATTTTTGCAGGCACAATAAAGTTGAGATATAATGACATATATGGCTAAGGAACTACTAACCCCCGATTACATCTTTGAAGCAAGTTGGGAGGTATGCAATAAAGTCGGTGGTATTTATACGGTTTTGTCAACAAGGGCAAACACTTTACAAAACAAGTTTCGTGACAGAGTGATCTTTATAGGTCCGGACTTTTGGAAGGGAAAGGAAAATTCGCTGTTTGCCGAATCGGAAAATCTATGCGCAGCGTGGAAAAAATATGCGACAGAGCACGACCACTTGTCCGTGCGCGTGGGACGCTGGCAAGTACCCGGTGAACCCATCGTGATCCTGGTCGATTTTCAGCCGTTTTATTCACAAAAGAATGAAATCTATACTGATATGTGGAACCGCTTCCAGGTCGATTCGCTGCACGCTTATGGCGACTACGACGAAGCCTCCATGTTTGCCTACGCTTCAGGAAAAGTTGTGGAGAGTTTTTATCGGTATAACCTCACGGCCGACGACAAAGTCATTTTTCAGGCACACGAGTGGATGACAGGCATGGGAGCCCTCTATCTGCGGACAGCCGTCCCCGAGATAGCTACCATCTTCACTACGCACGCCACGTCCATCGGCCGTTCAATAGCAGGAAATGACAAACCGCTTTACGATTATCTCTTTGCCTACAACGGCGATCAGATGGCCGTCGAACTGAACATGCAATCCAAGCACTCCATCGAAAAGCAGACGGCGCACAATGTCGATTGTTTTACAACCGTCAGCGAGATTACCAACAACGAATGCCGCGAACTGCTCGACAAGTCGGCCGACGTCATCCTGATGAATGGCTTCGAAGACGATTTTGTCCCCAAAGGTGTCACGTTCACCAATAAACGCAAGCGCGCGCGAGCATTGATGTTGCGCGTAGCCAACTGCGTGTTGGGCGACAACCTGGGCGATGACACGCTGATTGTAGGCACAAGCGGACGATACGAGTTCAAGAACAAAGGTATCAACGTCTTTTTGGAGTCGCTGAACCGCCTCAACCGCGATAAGAACCTGAAGAAGAAAGTGCTGGCATTCGTCAACGTGCCCGGATGGGTAGGCGATCCGCGCGAAGATCTGCAGGAGCGGCTGAAGAAGAAAGACGAAAAATACACCACCCCTCTGGAGTGCCCCTTTATCACCCACTGGCTGCGCAACATGACGCACGACCAGGTATTGGACATGCTCAAATACTTAGGTATGGGCAACCGACCCGAAGACAACGTCAAGGTCATCTTCGTGCCCTGCTATCTGGATGGTAAAGACGGCATCCTCAACAAGCACTACTACGACGTCATCATCGGCGAAGACCTCAGTGTCTATCCCTCGTATTACGAGCCCTGGGGATATACGCCGCTGGAGAGTGTCGCCTTCCATGTGCCTACCGTGACGACCGACCTCGCTGGATTCGGGCTTTGGGTGAAAAGCCTGAAAAACCAGCATGGCATCGACGACGGGGTGGAGGTGCTGCATCGTTCCGACTACAACTATTCGGAAGTGGCCGACGGCATTAAGGACACCATCTCGGCGTTCTCGGCCAAGACTGATGCCGAAATCAAAGAAATACGCAAAAGGGCAAGCCAAGTAGCCGAACAGGCCCTCTGGAAGCACTTTATTCAATATTATTACGAAGCTTATGACATCGCCCTGCGCAATGCCATGAAGCGTCTGTTGGGTTAACGAATTTATTTATCAATCAAGTTATCATACAATGAAGATTAAAGTTAGTAATGTAAACACTCCGAATTGGAGGGAAGTGAATGTGAAATCTCATATTCCTGAAAAACTGGAGAAGTTGTCTGAATTGGCACGAAACATCTGGTGGTCGTGGAACTATGAAGCTACTGAGTTGTTTAAAGACCTTGATCCGGCTCTCTGGAAAGAAGTGGGACAAAATCCCGTCTTACTGTTGGAACGTATGAGCTTTGCCAAGCTTGAGGCATTGGCGAATGATGATGTTATTCTTCGCAGATTAGAGGCAGTTTACTCCAAGTTCCGTCATTATATGGATGTAGAGCCGGACAAGACTCGTCCTTCCGTGGCCTACTTCAGTATGGAATACGGTTTGAACCACGTACTTAAAATATATTCAGGAGGTCTCGGCGTATTGGCTGGCGACTATCTGAAAGAAGCTTCCGACAGCAACGTTGACTTGTGCGCCGTCGGCTTTCTCTATCGTTATGGCTACTTCACACAGACCTTGTCGATGGACGGTCAGCAGATAGCCAACTACGAAGCACAAAACTTTGGCCAGCTGCCCATCGACCGTGTGCTCGATGAAAACGGACAGCAGGTGATCGTTGACGTACCTTACCTCGACTACTACGTACATGCCTATGTATGGAGAGTCAACGTAGGACGTATCTCCTTGTATCTGCTGGATACGGACAACGAGATGAACAGCGAATTCGACCGCTCCATCACTCACCAGCTGTATGGTGGTGACTGGGAAAACCGTCTGAAACAGGAAATCCTGTTGGGTATCGGCGGTATCCTGACGCTGAAGAAACTGGGCATCAAGAAAGACATTTATCATTGCAACGAAGGACACGCTGCCCTCATCAACGTACAGCGTATCTGCGACTACGTTGCCGAAGGTCTGACCTACAACCAGGCAATCGAGCTGGTTCGCGCTTCTTCGCTTTACACCGTACATACACCGGTGCCTGCCGGTCACGACTACTTCGACGAAGGTCTGTTTGGCAAGTACATGGGCGGTTATCCTTCAAGAATGGGCATTACCTGGGACGACCTGATGGACCTGGGACGCAACAACCCCGGCGACAAGGGCGAGCGCTTCTGTATGTCAATCTTTGCCTGCAACACTTCTCAGGAGGTCAACGGCGTAAGCTGGCTGCACGGAAAAGTATCGCAGGAGATGTTTGCGCCTATCTGGAAGGGCTACTTCCCCGAAGAAATGCACGTAGGTTATGTGACCAACGGCGTACACTTCCCCACCTGGAGCGCCACCGAATGGAAACAGCTTTATGCCGCTCACTTCGACGAAAACTTCTGGTTCGACCAGTCGAATGCAAAGATCTGGGAAGCCATCTATAACGTACCCGATGAAGAAATCTGGAAGACCCGCATGGCGTTGAAGAATAAGCTGATCGACTTCATTCGTCGTCAGTTCCGCGAAAGCTGGCTGAAGAATCAGGGCGATCCTTCGCGCATCGTATCCCTGCTCGACAAGATCAATCCGAACGCATTGCTGATTGGATTCGGTCGTCGTTTTGCCACTTACAAGCGTGCACACCTGTTGTTCACCGATCTCGATCGTCTGGCTAAAATTGTAAATAATCCCGACTATCCTGTTCAGTTCCTGTACACAGGTAAGGCTCATCCGCACGATGGTGCCGGCCAGGGATTGATCAAGAAGATCATCGAAATCTCACGTCGTCCCGAGTTCCTTGGCAAGATCATCTTCCTCGAGAACTACGACATGCAATTGGCGCGTCGCCTTATATCGGGTGTTGACATCTGGCTGAACACTCCGACCCGTCCGCTCGAAGCATCCGGTACGTCAGGCGAAAAGGCGTTGATGAATGGTGTTATCAACTTCTCCGTGCTCGACGGCTGGTGGCTTGAAGGCTATCGTGAAGGCGCAGGTTGGGCTTTGACCGAGAAGCGTACTTATCAGAATCAGGAACATCAGGATCAGCTCGATGCCGCTACCATCTACAGCATCCTCGAAACAGAAATCCTGCCCTTGTATTATGCACGCAACAAGAAGGGATACTCCGAAGGATGGATCAAGACCATCAAGAACTCTATCGCTCAGATTGCGCCTCATTATACGATGAAACGTCAGTTGGACGATTACTACAACAAGTTCTATAACAAGGAGGCTAAACGCTTCCACCTGCTGGCTGCCGACAACAATGCCAAGGCCAAGGAAATTGCTGCTTGGAAGGAAATGGTAGCCGAGAAGTGGGACAGCATCGAGATCGTCTCTTGCGAGAAGTCGGAAGAAATCAAGCAAGCATCCATCGAAAGCGGAAAGGAATATTCCATCACATACGTCATCGACGAAAAAGGCTTGGACGATGCAATCGGCCTCGAATTGGTAACAACTTACACTGCCGGTGATGGCAAACAGCATGTATATTCAGTCGAGCCGTTCGAAGTGGTGAAGAAAGAGGGTACTCTTTATACCTTCCGTGCTAAGCACAAACTGGAAAATGCAGGAAGTTTCAAAGTGGCTTACCGTATGTTCCCAAAGAACCCCGATCTGCCCCATCGTCAGGACTTCTGCTATGTTCGCTGGTTCAATTGATTGTTGAAAGTGCTAGACAGCGACAGGTGTCGGAATAGACAACCTGCTCTGTAGAAAATCAGATAAGCTGTGTCGGCAAAATGATCATGGATTGTTTTTGCCGGCACGGCTTTTTTGTTTCTTTTTCTCATACTTCTTCGTTTGTTCAAAAAATTATTTGTAAGTTTGTCAAATAAATAAAGAAATGTAGATGGATGTATGGATATACCTGTTATATTCCAATTTCTAAAAGATCTGGCGGCCAACAACAATCGTGAATGGTTCAATGCCCATCGTGATTACTACGAAACGGCTCGCACTGAGTTCGACAATTTATTATCTGCCGTCATCTCTCGGATATCCTTGTTCGATGAGAGTGTCCGTTGCATTGAGCCCAAAGATTGCACTTACCGCATATACAGGGATACGCGTTTCTCGGAGGATAAAACTCCCTATAAGATACACATCGGCGGCTATATCAATCCGAAAGGGAAAAAGTCATATCATTGCGGTTATTATGTCCACCTTCAGCCGGACAACTGCCTGCTGGCGGGCGGAAGTTATTGTCTTCCGTCACCTTTGCTTCGTGCTTTGAGGCAAGCCGTTTACGACAATATGACCGAATATCGCAGCATTGTCGAAGACCCCCGGTTTAAGCAATACTTTCCTGTCGTTGGAGAAAGTTTCCTGAAATCGGCTCCCAAAGGATTCTCCAAAGATTATCCCTATCTGAAGTATCTGCAATGCAAGGAATATACGGTTGCCTGCAGTGTGCCCGACAGTTTCTTTACCGAATCGGATTTTTTGGATCGGACGGAAGACATCTTCAGGCAAATGAAGCGCTTTTCCGACTTTATAAATTATACGATTGATGAGTTCGAATATGAATAAAGCATATGTGATAATAACCAATTAACATCTTAAAACTATGGTAATAGACAAATTGGAACATATAGGGGAATACGTTTCGCTTCACCCCCTGTTTGCACAAGTCGCCGAGTTCTTGAAATCTACTGATTGGGCGACGCTGGAGATAGGAAAAAAGGAGTTGAAGGGTAAGGAACTTTGGGTAAATGTTGCTCAAACCCAGCCTAAAACTTCCGAAGAGGCCCGTTTGGAAGCTCACAAGGAGTACATCGACATTCAGATTCCGATTTCGGATGTGGAGGTCATGGGCTATACGCCGCTTCAGGAGGGATTGCCGGTCAGCACCCCTTACAATGCTGAAAAAGACATCATGTTCTTCGACGGACCTGCTGAAAGCTATCTGACCGTCAAGCCCGGTATGTTTGCCATCTTCTTCCCGCAGGATGTCCATGCGCCCGGTATTACACCCAAGGGCGTGAAAAAGATTATTGTGAAAATTAAAGTCTGAATATAACGAATCCTAAGATTGTATTTTATGGAAACATTGAACTTGATTAAAAACGACCCGTGGCTTGAGCCTTATGCCGACGCGATCAATGGCCGTCATCAGCATGCCATCGACAAGGAAGCCGAACTGACCAACAAAGGAAAGCATACTTTGTCCGACTTTGCGTCCGGTTACTTATATTTTGGCTTGCATCGCACGGCCGACGGATGGGTATTTCGTGAATGGGCACCAAATGCCACTCAAATATACCTGATTGGAACCTTCAACGGCTGGAAGGAAGAAAAGAAATACAGCTTGAAGCGTAAGGCCAATGGCAATTGGGAAATCAAGTTGCCCGCCGGTGCCATGAAGCATGGCGATTTGTACAAGATGATGGTGCATTGGGAGGGTGGACAAGGCGAACGTATCCCCGCATGGGCCACACGTGTTGTTCAGGACGAGCAGACAAAGATTTTCAGTGCACAGGTTTGGGATCCCGAAAAGCCCTATAAGATGAAAAAACGGGTGTTCAAACCGGCAAAAAATGTCCCGTTGCTCATTTACGAGTGCCATATCGGAATGGCTCAACAAGAAGAAAAAATCGGTACCTATAAAGAGTTTCAAGAGAATGTGCTTCCACGCATCGTAAAAGACGGTTATAATTGCATTCAGATTATGGCCATTCAGGAACATCCTTATTATGGAAGTTTCGGTTACCATGTGTCCAGCTTCTTTGCGGCATCCTCGCGTTTCGGCACTCCCGACGAACTGAAGGAACTGATCGATACGGCTCACGGCATGGGCATTGCTGTCATCATGGATATCGTACATTCGCATGCCGTAAAGAACGAGGTGGAAGGATTGGGCAATCTGGCTGGCGATCCCAACCAGTATTTCTATCCGGGCGACCGTCATGAGCATCCGGCTTGGGATTCATTGTGTTTCGACTATGGGAAAAACGAGGTGATTCATTTCCTGCTGTCCAATTGCAAGTATTGGTTGGAAGAGTATCATTTCGATGGCTTCCGTTTCGATGGTGTCACTTCCATGCTATACTATAGTCATGGGTTGGGTGAGGCCTTCTGCAATTATGGCGACTATTTCAACGGTCACGAGGACGATAACGCCATCTGTTACCTGACCCTTGCCAATCGTCTGATTCATCAGATCAAGCCCAATGCCATTACCATCGCCGAAGAAGTATCGGGCATGCCCGGATTGGCAGCCAAGTATGAAGATGGCGGATATGGCTTCGACTACCGCATGGCCATGAACATCCCTGATTATTGGATCAAGACCATTAAGGAAAAGATAGATGAGGATTGGAAACCCTCCAGCATGTTTTGGGAAGTAACCAATCGCCGTAAGGACGAAAAGACTATCTCGTATGTCGAAAGCCACGATCAGGCACTTGTGGGCGACAAGACCATCATTTTCCGCCTGATTGATGCGGACATGTATTGGCATATGCAAAAAGGTGATGAAAACTATCGTGTGCACCGCGGCATAGCCCTTCACAAGATGATTCGTCTGCTTACTGCCACTACCATCAACGGCGGTTACCTGAACTTCATGGGAAATGAGTTCGGCCACCCCGAGTGGATCGATTTCCCGCGTGAAGGCAACGGCTGGTCGTGCAAGTATGCGCGTCGTCAGTGGGATTTGGTCGATAATCATAACCTGGCTTATCACTATTTGGGTGATTTCGATATTGCCATGCTGTCGGTCATCAAGAGCATTCGCAATTTCCAGGATACGCCTGTGCAGGAAATCTGGCATAACGATAGCGATCAGATTTTGGCCTATATGCGCAAGGATCTGGTCTTTGTCTTCAATTTCAATCCGAAGCAATCGTTTACCGATTATGGTTTCCTTGTGCCGGCCGGCTCTTATGAAGTTATCCTGAATACCGATAATCCCGCTTACGGAGGTTATGGCTTCAGTGACGATACCATCAAGCATTTTACCATGCCCGACCCTCTTTACAAGAAGGAGAAAAAAGAATGGTTGAAACTGTATGTGCCTGCACGTACAGCGGTTGTATTGAAGAAAACGAAATAGAGGGTTGCGTTTAAGCAACCTTCTTCTGACTTTTGGGTTTGTTTAGGTTGGAGTGTGCTGAAATCAGGGACTCGGTTTCCTGATTTTGGTATACTTCTTTTTTATATGCCCTCAGCCAATGGAATGCAGGGAGGGGAAGCGTGGCGGGAAAAATAAAAAAGGAAACCCAAAAACACGTCAACGATGTCTTGAAGCTTCCTTTTTCCTGTGATTCCGTTGCGATTCGAACGCAAGACCCACGCCTTAGAAGGGCGTTGCTCTATCCAGCTGAGCTACGGAACCATCCTTAATTGCGGTGCAAAGGTACGTCTTTTTATGAAATCTGCAAAACTTTCTCGATAAAAATATTCGTTTGTAAGGATTTGGTGGAGTTGTCAACAGAATAATAAGGTAATTATGGCTATCTTTGGCACACTCTTATTTTTTTATCATTAATATCATTTAAAACGAAGAAAAAAGGATGGAAGAACAACAGCAGCTGCAGCTCAACGAGCACAACAAACAGGAATATCCACCCATGCATACCTGCGAACATATTGTAAATCAGACAATGATCCGTCTGTTTGGTTGCGGACGGTCGGTGTCTGCACATATTGAACGGAAGAAGAGTAAATTGGATTACCGGCTCGAACACTGTCCGACAGAAGACGATGTGAAGCGTTTGGAAGATGCGGTGAACGAAGTAATAGGACGCCACTTGTCCGTCACAACTGAATTTATTTCGCAAGACGAGGCAAAAGGGCGTTTCGATTTGAAGCGTTTGCCCGACGATGCATCGCAGACGGTACGTATTGTCAAGGTGGGCGACTATGACGAATGCTTGTGTATTGGCACACATGTTGCCAATACGTCCGAAATCGGAACTTTTAAAATCATCAGTCACGATTGGAACGAAGAAGATAAACGTTGGAGGATCCGTTTTAAACTGACTTAAAACTTCCATTTGAATTTGTTTGATTACAAAATGTCATAAAACAAGTAGAATAGTCATTGTTTTTGTGACATATTGTCAATAAAGGCATCAAAAATCCATTGGCACGGAGTTTGCCATATCTATGGCGAACGACGGTTCGGAAGCCGAGGGCGAAAGACCGAGGGAACTTCCCGAAAGGGTGTTCCTGAAGAAAATGCCTGAGGAGTTTGGACAGGCGTTCGGAATAAATTGAATGTTAAACTTATAATATAGGAGATTACAACTATGATGCCTGTTAGAAGAAATCAAAATTGGTTACCGAGTATTTTTAATGACTTTTTTGATAACGATTGGATGGAAAAAGCAAATGCAACTGCTCCTGCCATCAATGTGTTCGAAACAGAAAAAGAATACAGAGTCGAGTTGGCTGCTCCTGGTATGACAAAGGATGATTTCAACGTTCATATCGACGAAGATAACAACTTGGTCATCACAATGGAGAAGAAGAATGAAAGCAAGGACGAGGATAAGAAGGAAGGCCGCTATTTGCGTCGCGAGTTCTCATACTCTAAGTTCCAGCAGACAATGATTCTGCCCGACGATGTAGATAAAGAACAAATCGCTGCTCATGTAGAAAACGGTGTGTTGAACATCGAATTGCCTAAGTTCACTGAGCAAGAGAAAGCTAAATCGAAAAAGGTAATCGACATTAAGTAATATTCCGGTAATTAAGTCATATGCCTCACGAAAGTGGTAGGTGTATGATGATTGAAAAGTGGTCACGTACGTGGAATAAATGTGCGTGGCCACTTTTTTTTATGTTTTCCGTGACAATTTTACGTTGTGTAACGTTTGTTACAACTATCGTAAAAAACTCAAAAAAGTTAAAAAGGTTTTGATGACTGCTTTCTGTCTGTTACCTTTGAGAAGTCGATTTATAAACAACTAAAGCATATGAAAAAATTAATCTTATCTCTTGCACTTTGTTGTGCAGCAACTACTTTTTTTGCGCAGGAAGCTGCAGATCCTGCAAAACTGATCAATGAAGGTAAAGCCGCCCTTGAAGCAAAGAACTACCAGGAAGCTTACACAAAATTCAGCACTTATCTGACACAAACCAATAATCAGGACTCTGTTATTGCCTATAATTGTGGTGTATGTGCCGATAAAATCAAGAAACCGGCCGAAGCCGTTAAGTATTTCGATATTGCCGTTCAGAAGAAATATAATCTGGCCAATGCATACATCGGAAAAGCCGGTGCATTGAAAGACTTAAAGAAAAACGATGAGTATGTAGCTACATTGAAAGAAGGTTTGGAAGCTGTTCCCGGCAACAAGACATTGACCAAGCTGTATTCTAACTATTATATCAACGCCGGTATCACTGCTCAGAAAGCCGGTAAGATAGAAGAAGCCGAAGAAGCTTACAAGCAAGTGCTGGCTTTCCAGGAAAACAATGTGAATGCATTGTACAGTTTGGGCGCATTGTATTTCAATAATGGTGCAACTATCCTGAGAAAAGCCACTCCGCTGGCTTCTTCCGATCGTGCAAAATACGATGAAGAGGCTGCCAAGGCTGACAACGACTTCAAAGAAGCTAAAGTATATTTGGAAAAACTCGTTCCGCTGTTGTCTGCTGACAAACCGGCTCAAAAGAAAATGTTGGATAATGCCAACAATCTGTTGAAGCAGGTGGCAGAGCAGTTGAAATGAGCATTTGTATCGATAGGTTTGAAAGGTGGGAGACGGGTTCTTCCACCTTTTTTGCGTTTATAAGGATCTGGGTGGCTTGGGTCGGTGAGGCTTTTTTGTGGTTCTGCAATAAAGGGGCATGCCTTTTCATTCTCCTTCGTTTTTTAATAGAAAGTTCTTAGCTTTTTTGTTTTCGTGTTAAAATGTATAATATTTCTGCTGTTCGCTTACAGATTGAAATCTCCTGTGCAAACAGAAGGAAAATATTTGCTGAAAGGCGTTTGCAATGTCTTTCTATAGCTTAAAAAAAGTAGCATAGTTGTAATATAAATCTAATTTTAATTAGTTATATTTGCAACTCGGAACATAAATTAATGTTTAATTAACACTATCTATTAACTAAAAGAAGGATTATGAGAAGAAATCTAATTCATTTCCTGTTAGTTGCTGTGATGTCTGTGATCAGCTCGTATGCGATGGCTCAGACAACAGTAAAAGGTCAGCTTGTTGACTCGGAAACAGGTGAACCGTTAGTGGGAGCTGCCGTAATGGTAGAAGGTACTACGCAAGGTTCGGTAACCGACATCGATGGTTATTTCCAGCAAAGCGTTGCTCCGAATGCTACATTGGTATTCAAGTACGTAGGTTACAAGGATCTGAAGCAGAAAATCACACAGAAGGGTGCTTCTGTTGATTTAGGGGTTGTCAAGATGCAGCCGGATGCAGTATTGTTGAATGACGTAGTTGTCACTTCTTCCGTGGCCATTGCCCGAAAAACGCCGGTTGCTGTATCGACAGTGGAACCCGTGTTCATCGAAGAAAAGTTAGGAACAAAAGAATTTCCTGAAATTTTGAAGTCAACTCCGGGTGTATATGCTACCAAGCAAGGTGGTGGTTTTGGTGATTCTCGTATCAATATGCGTGGTTTTGAGTCCGAGAATATCGCTGTCATGATCAATGGCGTGCCGATGAACGATATGGAGTGGGGAGGTGTTTATTGGTCTAATTGGGCCGGCCTTTCAGATGTGACACGCAGCATGCAGACACAACGCGGTTTAGGTGCTTCTAAAGTATCTGCTCCTTCAGTGGGTGGTTCTATCAATATTGTAACCAACTCTGTAGAGGCAAAGAAAGGTGGATCTGTCTCTTATGCGATGGGAAATGACGGTTACAATAAGATCATGTTCAACGTATCGACAGGCATGAGCAAGTCTGGCTGGGCTTTGACATTGCTGGGTGCCAAAACATGGGCCGATGGATATATCCAAGGTACGGAATACGAGGCTTACAACTGGTTTATCAATATCGCAAAACGCATTAACGATAATCATCAGATTTCGTTCACAGCTTTTGGTGCTCCTCAGTGGCACAATCAGCGTAACAACAACGACGGTTTGACTATCGAAGGTTGGCAGACACTTGCTAAAAAATACATGAACGGTGACAGCCCTTACAAGTATAATCCGACTTTTGGCTATGGCTTGAATGGTGAGAGAAAGACTTCTGCCCGCAATGCTTACCACAAACCTCAGCTTTCTTTGAATCACTTGTGGCAGATTGACAGCAAGTCTTCTTTGAGTACAGCTTTGTACGCATCTATCGGTAACGGTTACGGATATGCCGGTCAAGGCTTTACTTCTTCTGACAGAAGCAACTGGTATGGTGCTTCTTATGGTACATTGAACACTACTTTCCGTCACGAAGACGGTACTTTTGCTTATGATGAAATCTATAAGCTGAATCAGGAGAGCGATACCGGTTCGAAGATGGCGATGTCCAAGTCCTATAACAAGCACACTTGGATTGGTTTGCTTTCTACTTATACTACCAAGTTCGGTGAATATGTCGATTTCTATGGCGGTGTTGACTTCCGTTATTATAAGGGTGTGCATACCAATGAATTGTGCGACCTTTACGGTGGCGACTATTACATCGATTCTTCCTCTCGTCAGAATGTATTGGTTGCCAACAATGCGGCCGCAGCGGTTGGTTCAGCTTTCGTCAATCAGAAGTTGCAGGTAGGCGATGTAGTTTATCGTGATTATGATGGCTATACCGTACAAGAGGGTGTGTTTGCACAGGCCGAATATAACCGTGACAAACTGAGTGCCTTTGTTGCCGGATCTATTTCAAATACTGGTTATTGGCGTTATGACCGCTTCTACTATGATGCCGATCATGCCAAGTCTAAGACAGTGAACTTCTTGGGATGGACAGCCAAGGGAGGTTTGAATTACAACCTTACTGACAATCATAATGTTTTTGCCAACATTGGTTATATCAGCCGTGCTCCTTTCTTCTCAGGAGGTGCATTCCTGCAATCTACAACCAGCAACCTGACCAACCCGGATGCAGTCAATGAGAAGGTATTTTCGGCAGAATTGGGTTATGGTTTCCGTTCGGAATATCTGACTGCCAACCTGAACTTGTATCACACGAAGTGGTTGAACAAGACCATGAGCCGTGGTATCGATTTGAAGAACCGTGACGGTGAATTTGTTGATCGTATCAGCATCAACATGAGTGGTGTAAACGCTATTCACCAGGGTATTGAGTTGGATTTGGTTGCTAAACCGTTCAGATGGTTGGATGTTCGTGGTATGTTCTCTATGGGATACTGGCGCTGGAATTGCGATGCGAAAGGTTACTTCTACGACTCGACCGGTCAGCCTGTAAAGAGTTGGACTTCTGAGGGTGAGATTACTCATGCTTCAGGTATCCAGGCCGAAGACCATGCTTCGATGACTATTCACCTGAATGATACCAAAGTTGGTAACTCGGCACAGACAACAGCTGCTTTGGGATTGGATGCCAAGATTACGAAAGACCTTAGTGTAGGTGTCGATTGGAACTACTACGGACGCAACTATGCTGAGTGGTCATTCAATTCGAGCGACCTGGTAGCCAACGGCGAGAAGTCATACGACAATCCTTGGAGAATTCCTGATGCCAATGTGTTCGACCTGAGTGCCAGATATCGTTTCAAGATTGGTAATATCAATGCTACGCTTTATGGTAATATAGATAATGTATTCAATCAGGAATATATTACCGATGCCATCGATGGTGCTTCACACACTTGGGAAGACGCTCGAGTATTTTACGCTTGGGGTCGTACGTACAGTGTCAGACTGAAACTTAATTTTTAATCTTTAAAGTTAGTCGATTTTATGAAAAGAAAATATATAATCCCCGTAATGGCATCGTTGCTTGCATTAGGCGCTTGCGATTACAATGAAGATAACTTTGCTGGGCTCGACGAGATGACCCGTCCTACTGATGTACGGAATGACACCCTTCGTCTGGTTGATTCAGATTATGCGGCAATCGCCAATAACAGCACCAATAAGGAGATTGCCTTGTCCAAGGATCCCGAAGGGAAAACCTATGAGGCTGCTTTGGCTGCTGTAGGAGCCAATAAATACTTTACGGAAGATGCACCGGCTGCCTGGTATCTGCCTGTATTCATTTCCGGCAAGTTCCCTTATTTGGACGACAATTCTAAGGTTACGGTTTATTATAACAACTTTGAGAATCTGCCCGAATATCTGAAGGATTTCAATGGCATTACGGCTTACGACTTGTCAAGTGACGATTACAAGGTTGCTTGGGGAGAAGGGGTCAATGTTTCTTTCCTGTCACCTTCTACAATAAGCAAGATTCCTTCTATTTTGAAAGAAAGCATCTCCAATCCGGCCGATGGTGCTATTCGCGTAGTGAATTATGCATATTCGGATACAGAACCAAGTTTTGGTGGTGATGGAGGTGTCGTAGAAGAAACTTATAATGATATTTCCGAGATCATTGCAGGAGGAACAGGTAGTTATAAGGCTAAAGGAGAAGTTTTGGCTACTTACGCCCGTGGTTTCTTGTTGGGCGATAAAACCGGTTCCATTCTTGTCTATCTGAACAATCCGGCCAATTATTCGATTGGCGATATCGTGACAGTTGCCGGTGAAACTTCACAATATTCCGGTTTTGCCCAGTTCACACAGAATGCAGAAATTGCGTTGGTTGAACGAAGTGAAGAATTTAAATATCCGTCAGCTACCAGCATGAGCGGTGCCGAAATGGATGCATGGACTAAAGATGCTGTTGTGAAATATGTATCTATCACTGGTAAGCTGGTTATCTCAGGTTCATACTACAATCTGGAAGTGGATGGTGCAGAACATCAGGGTTCCATTTCTTATCCCGCAGCAGGTCTGGTTGGCGAGGAACTGAATGACAAGACCGTGACTGTGACCGGTTATCTGATTGGTTACTCTAATAAGTACGTGAATATGATGGCCACTTCTGTTGCAGAGTCGGGTACTCAGTCTGAATATACACCTGTTGGCGTCATCTCTTTGTCTGCGGCTGGTGACTATAAGGCTAAAGGGACGGTAGCTGCTATTTATGGTCGTGGTTTCTTGTTAAATGATGGAACGGGTTCTATCTTGGTTTATCTGAATAAGGCTCCTGAAAATAAAATCGGAGATATCGTAACTGTATCAGGAAAGACCTCAAGTTATGCCGGATTTATGCAATTTGGCAACAGCAGTGTGGTTGAAAAAGTAGGTGAAACGTCATTTAAGTATCCGGCAGTACGTTCTTTGACCGGTGCCGATATGGATGCTTATTTGGAATTGCCTTATGTAGCTTATGTTGCATACGAAGGAACATTGGAGATTGATGGCTACTATTACAATGTAACAGTTGACGGTGCTGAAACGGCTGTGGGTAGCATATCTTACGTACCCGATGGTATGGTTGATCCGGCTTTGAATGGCAAGAAGGTTGTTGTGACCGGTTATTCGATTGGTGTAAGTGGCAGTCGCTATGTCAATACAATGGCTGTTAAGGTGGAAGAGGCTACTGCTGCTACACGTGCGGCATTGGCCATGACCCGTGCTGCTGTCACTCCGAACACTTCTGCTGTCTATCGCTACAACGGTTCTTCCCAAACCTGGAGCAAGTATTCTACTGATGCTGCCGATATCGCTGTTTTGCAGCCGGCCGATTACACTCAGATGGGATACTCCTACGTAAGCAAGCCTGCTGAAACTTTGCCGGTTTACCTGCAACGTACTTATCCTTATGCTAAGACAAACGATGTAGTGGCCGTTGTTTACAATTCCAATAGCGACGGTGCAATTGCTGCAACCGAGTTCACTTACGACGGTGCGGCATGGACACAAACTACTGTAGCTTCTTCAAGCATCATCACTTTCCAGAAGACAGGAGGTGAATGGGTTGAAGCTCGTGTTTATTTAGAGTCTTCTTTACTGAATGGTGAAAGCGGTGGCTTCACTGCACAGGATATCGAGCTCTCCGGTTTGTCGTTTGTTTGGAAGCTTGACAATTCTTATGGTTGGAAAGGATCCGGATACTCAAGTGGTAATAAAGAGGCTGAAAGCTGGCTGATTTCTCCGGAAATTGACTTGACAAAGGCTGTTGCTCCGAACATGGTATTTGATGTAGCTATCAATTTCTTGGAAGGAAATGACTTGAAGAATCACTTGAATGCGAAGATTTCTACTGATTTCTCGGGCGACGCTACTACGGCTACTTGGGAAACTCTGGAAATCAACGGATGGCCTGAAGGTTCAAGCTGGGATTTCAACACCATCGAACCTGTCAGCCTGTCACACTTTGTCGGTCAGAAGATCCGTCTTGCTTTCCACTATAAGAGTACCGCTGCGGTTGCTCCTACTGTCGAAATCAAGAATATCTCTATCAAGGAATAAGACGTAAGTTGAATAGATAAAAGGAGGAGTTACTGGAGCCCAGCTCCTCTAACTCCTTTTTTTGTCGGTTATATAGTTTGATATTACTAATTAATAAAAACTCTATTTTGATGAAGAAATTATCTTTAATGTTTGTTTTGGCACTCGGATTGAGCTTTACCGGATGTGGTGACGACTCTGATGTGCCTGCCAATGGTTATATCGAAGTCACGCAGCAAGGTTCTTCTACTGTGATACTGAAGGGATATGCCAATAGCAACGAAGGTTTCAGCGTGTTCGAAACAGAAGAATTCAGCAAGCCTTTTTATATACAGGACAAGAAGTTTACGGGCAGTGCGTGGCGTTTCGTTCAGGCCGGCGAAGGTGCGTTGGAAAGCATGAGTGGGGTTCCCGCCGACAATGCCTGGCAGGAAACCGCCGAAGTGGTGGAAGGAAAGAACTACTGGGCACGTTACAAGGGAGCCACGAAATATACGTTCCTGAAGCTGAGAGTAGCCTATATTCAGGGCAATAATGTGGCAATAGAATACATCGTTGACAGCTCCAAGGACCGTGACCTGAGCGAGAACGGCAATGCCAATGCGGCCGTAGGCGACAATGTTTCGGTAACGTCTTACGAGATTCCTTATCTGAATGCGGCCAATCACTATGTCGCTCATTTTGTGGAAGCAGGTGGCGAGCAGATGCTGAATTATGCATTGGAGTGGAACGAGGAAAAGCAACATGCTGCATGGGTGGCTTTCAGTTTCGACAAGGTCACGGCACAGAAGAACGTGCAGCGCGCTCCCGACGATGCCTGGTCGCAGGATCCGGAACTGCCCGAAGGAATCAAGCAGCCGGAAGAAGCCAATCACAAGAGCGACGGCTACGACAAGGGTCACTTGTGTGCTTCCAACGATCGTGCCTACTCCGAAGAAGCCAACTGGCAGACATTCTATTACACGAATATTTCTCCGCAATTCTCTTCGTTCAACCAGGGCTTCTGGCAGGGCCTGGAAGAACAGGTACAGCAGTGGGGAGCATCTTGCCTGACTGACGTATATGACAAACTGTATATCACCAAAGGTGGTACGATAGACAACCTTTTGATCAACTTCAAAGGTAACGTCGCTGCTGCGGACAGCAAATATCCGACGACCGATGCCAACGGATTTACTCCGAAAGGTCTGGCCTGCCCGAAGTATTACTTCATGGCCATTCTGGCACAGAAGGGGGATACGTATCATGCAATAGGCTTCTGGGTAGAACACCGGGAAGACTGGCCCAAGAAGCCGACTGCCGATCAGCTGAAGGCCTGTGCCGTAAGCATCGACGACCTGGAGGTGAATACCGGTCTCGACTTCTTCTGCAATCTGCCCGATGTGATCGAGGATGAAGTCGAAAGTGCTTGCAATGTCAACGACTGGGCCTGGTAAAGCATCCCAAGAGTGTCTTCCTGCAAGATAGCTGAAGATACTTGTTTCAATAAGTATAAAGCATTGCTCGGGTTCCGAAGTGCATACATGGTGGCATGTTGCGTTCGGGCTGGAGCAATGCTTTTTTGTTATTCTCTCATCGTTTTTGTCGTTTCGAAAAACAGGGGTGAGGCAGACATGGAATCTTGTAAGAATACCCCTTATTTTTTCCCAGTTAGGAAAAAATATTTTTCCAGTTAGCGAGATTTTTTTTCCTAACTGGGAAAAAATGTGGCACGGCATGGGCGGATAATGCAGCCAACCGGTGCTTCGTCGTTGTGCGGACAGAAGGCGATGCCGACGGGTTTTGCCTGCAATGCCGTCGGGTTTTGGCTGCAAAGTCCTCGGGTTTTGTCCGAAAAGTCCACGGCTTTTGCCTGCAAAGTCCGGGAGTCGGGTTTGTTTGCGTTTCGGTTTTAAGATTCTTCTGTAAGTTGGTTGGAGATGGTGGGCGTATGCGAAAAAAACATTATTTTTGGGCCGTTTTTTATGTAAATACCTATTTGCCATATGGAACTTCAGGACATTCTTCAACACTTGAACATCGAGCAGCTGAACCCCATGCAGGAAGCTGCCCGTAAGGCGTATGCTGCCAGTCGCAACCTTGTATTGCTTTCGCCTACGGGGTCGGGCAAGACGTTGGCTTTCCTTTTGCCGCTGGTCGGTTCGCTGAGGCCCGATGTTCAGGGAGTGCAGGCGGTGGTGCTGGTGCCCTCGCGCGAGCTGGCACTGCAGATAGAGGGGGTGTTCAAGGCGATGAACACACCGTTCAGGGCAATGAGCTGTTACGGCGGACGGCCCGCCATGGACGAGCACCGCACGATGAAGGGGCTGAATCCGGCAGTCATCATCGGCACGCCGGGGCGCATGAACGACCATTTGCAGAAACAGAATTTCAATGCCGGACGGGTGACAACGCTGGTCATCGACGAGTTCGACAAGTGTCTGGAGTTTGGCTTTCAGGACGAGATGGCCGAGGTCATCGGACAGTTGCCCTCGTTGCAGAAGCGTGTACTGCTTTCGGCTACCGATGCCGAAGAGATTCCGCAGTTTGCCGGCGTGGACGGGCAGGGGCTGGTGAAGCTCGACTTCCTGCCGACGGAAAAGACCGGAGCGCGTCTCAGTCTTCAGCAGGTGCTTTCGCCCGAGCGGGACAAGCTGGAGACGCTGTACAACCTGTTGTGCTGCTTAGGCAATGCCTCGACGCTGGTGTTTGTGAACTATCGCGAAAGTGTGGAGCGCGTGGTGCAGTATCTGCGTTCGCGGAGGTTCCCTTGCGACATGTTTCACGGTGGCATGGAGCAGCCCGACCGCGAACGTGCCCTCTATAAGTTCCGTAACGGCAGTTGTCCCGTATTGGTATCGACCGATTTGGCGGCGCGCGGGCTCGACATTCCGGGCATGGACAACGTGGTGCACTATCATCTGCCGGTCAATGAAGAGGCGTTTACCCACCGCAACGGACGGACGGCCCGTTGGGATGCCAGCGGATCGGCCTATCTGATACTGCATCCCGAGGAACGGCTGCCCGACCACCTGCCCGAGACGCTTCCCTGTTTTCAGATTCCGGCGCAGATACCCAAGCCGGTGAAGCCGCGATGGACTACCTTATATATAGGTAAAGGGAAAAAAGACAAGTTGAACAAGGTGGACATCGTCGGTTTCCTGTATAAAAAAGGCGGGCTGAGTCGTGAGGACGTGGGGACGGTGGACGTGAAGGAGCACTATGCTTTTGTGGCCGTACGGCGCGGCAAGGTAAACCAACTGCTCAACTTAGTGCGTGGCGAGAAGATTAAAGGCATGAAGACCATCATCGAGGAAGCCAAATAGAAAACAGCGAAAAAACGGCTGAAACATGCTTTGGAACATAGCTAAAGAACTGCTTTGTGATAAATATGCATTTTATTTGCACTTTTACTGCTTATTAGTTGCTAATAGTGACTGCCAGCTTTCAGTTTGCCTTTTTGTTAGGAGTCTTGGCAAGTATATGTAACAAATTGGAGTATATTTCCTGTATAATCCAATAAAAAGATAGGAAAATGCGTCCGAAAAGGGTTTTTTCATAAGGAAAGATTTGTTTTAAAGAAATAATTCCGTAATTTCGCCATGTCGAAAGACAGAAATGAACGAATTGTATAACCAAAAACACACTTTAAATGAAAAAGCATAATTTCAATGCAGGACCCTCCATTCTTCCGCGCGAGGTGATTGAAGACACAGCGAAAGCTATTTTGGACTTCAACGGTTCCGGTCTCTCACTGATGGAAATCAGCCATCGTGCCAAAGATTTCCAACCCGTAGTGGACGAAGCTGTGGCATTGTTCAAAGAGTTACTTAATATTCCCGAAGGTTATTCAGTATTATTTTTGGGTGGTGGTGCCAGTCTGGAATTCTGCATGGTGCCCTACAACTTCCTCGAGAAAAAAGCCGCTTATCTGAATACCGGTACGTGGGCCAAGAAAGCCATGAAGGAAGCCAAAGCTTTTGGTGAGGTAGTAGAGGTAGCTTCTTCGGCTGACGCAAACTATACTTTCATTCCGAAAGACTATACAGTACCTGCCGATGTCGATTATTTCCACATCACGACCAACAACACTATTTTCGGTACCGAAATCAAACACGATCTCGATGTGAATGTTCCGATGGTAGCCGATATGTCTTCTGATATTTTCTCACGTCCGGTTGACGTGTCCAAGTATATCTGTATCTATGGTGGTGCACAGAAGAATCTGGCTCCTGCCGGTGTGACGTTCGTCATTGTGAAGAACGATGCAGTAGGCAAGGTATCGCGCTACATCCCGACGATGCTGAACTATCAGACACACATCGACGGCGGTTCGATGTTCAATACTCCGCCCGTAGTGCCCATTTACTCGGCATTGCTCACACTGCGCTGGATCAAGGCTCAGGGTGGCGTGAAAGAAATGGAACGCCGTGCCATCGAAAAGGCCGACATGCTGTATTCCGAAATCGACCGCAACAAGTTGTTCGTAGGAACAGCTGTCAAGGAAGACCGTTCGCGCATGAACATCTGCTTCGTCATGGCTCCCGAATACAAGGAACTGGAAGCCGACTTCCTGAAGTTTGCTACCGAGAAGGGTATGGTCGGCATCAAGGGTCACCGTTCGGTAGGCGGTTTCCGTGCATCCTGCTACAACGCCATGCCGAAAGAAAGCGTACAGGCGCTGATCGACTGCATGCAAGAATTTGAGAAACTTCATTAATCAGAAATAAAACCAATTGTTATTCACCACAGATTGCACGGATTACCACAGATACTCTTTTTCGGATGATGGCTGTGATGATGGGTGTATTCTGTGGTGAATTCTTTTTTAATATCATATAGCTATGAAAGTATTAGTTGCAACAGACAAACCGTTTGCCAAAGTGGCAGTGGACGGTATTCGTAAGGAAATAGAAGCAGCAGGCTACGAACTGGCCCTGCTGGAAAAATATGGCGAGAAAGCCAAATTGCTGGATGCGGTGAAGGATGCCGACGCTATCATTATCCGCAGCGATGTCATTGACGCAGAAGTACTGGACGCAGCCAAGCAGCTGAAGATTGTGGTACGTGCCGGTGCCGGTTACGACAATGTCGATCTGGAAGCCGCTACTGCCCACAACGTATGCGTGATGAATACTCCCGGTCAGAACTCGAACGCCGTGGCCGAACTGGCTTTCGGACTGATGGTGATGGCTGTGCGCAATATGTACAACGGTACGTCGGGTACGGAACTGAAAGGCAAGAAGCTGGGTATTCATGCCTATGGAAATGTAGGCCGCAACGTGGCACGCATCGCCAAGGGATTCGGCATGGAAATCTATGCTTACGACGCATTCTGCCCGAAAGAGGTCATCGAAAAAGATGGCGTGAAAGCGGTTGATTCGGCCGAAGAACTGTACGCTACATGCGACGTCGTTTCCCTGCACATCCCGGCTACCGCCGAAACTAAGAATTCCATCAACCATGCTTTGGTAGGCAAGATGCCGAAAGGCGGATTGCTGGTCAACACTGCCCGTAAGGAAGTCATCAACGAAGCCGAACTGATTCAGCTGATGGAAGAGCGTACCGACCTGAAGTACATGACCGACATCATGCCAGCTGCTCACGAAACGTTTGCCGCCAAGTTTGCAGGCCGCTACTTCTCTACACCCAAGAAGATGGGTGCACAGACCGCCGAAGCCAACATCAACGCCGGTATTGCTGCCGCCAAACAGATTGTAGGCTTCCTGAAAGACGGTTGCGAGAAGTTCCGCGTGAACAAATAAAACAGCGCTTGCCTTTAAACGTAGAATGAAAACAACTTCAAAAGAAAACTGAGTATTTATGGCAACAATCAAACCATTCAAGGGACTCCGTCCCCCCAAAGAGCTGGTGGAAAAAGTAGCTTCCCGCCCATACGACGTGTTGAACTCTGAAGAAGCACGTGCCGAGGCCGAAGGCAATGAGATGTCTCTCTACCACATCATCAAGCCCGAGATAGACTTTCCTGTAGGTACCGACGAACACGATCCGCGTGTTTACCAGAAGGCTGCCGAGAATTTCCAGAAATTTCAGGATAAAGGCTGGTTGGTGCAGGACGAGCAAGAAAACTATTACATCTATGCCCAGACGATGAATGGCAAGACACAGTTTGGACTGGTGGTAGGCGCTTACGTGCCCGACTACATGAACGGAGTCATCAAGAAGCACGAGCTGACCCGCCGCGACAAGGAAGAAGACCGCATGAAGCACGTCCGTGTGAACAATGCGAACATCGAGCCGGTCTTTTTTGCCTATCCCGACAACAAGACGCTCGATGCGCTGATTGCCCGCTATACGGCACAACCGCCTGTTTACGACTTCGTGGCTCCTGACGACGGCTTCGGACATACGTTCTGGATTATCGACCGTCCGGAAGACATGGCTATTGTAACCCGCGAGTTTGCCAAGATGCCGGCCCTTTACATTGCCGACGGACATCACCGCAGTGCCGCTGCCGCGTTGGTCGGTGCCGAGAAGGCGAAGCAGAACCCGAATCATCGGGGCGATGAAGAGTACAACTACTTCATGGCGGTATGCTTCCCTGCCAACCAGCTGACGATTATCGACTACAACCGTGTCGTGAAGGATCTGAACGGTCTGACCCCTGCACAGTTCCTCGAAGCGGTAAGCCGTCATTTCGATGTCGAGGAGAAGGGTACCGAGATTTACAAGCCGACTTGTCTGCATAACTTTTCGCTTTATTTAGACGGCAAGTGGTACAGTCTGACTGCCAAACCGGGTACGTACGACGACAACGACCCGATCGGGGTGCTTGACGTGACGATTTCTTCCAACTTGATTCTCGACGAGATATTGGGTATCAAGGACCTGCGTTCGGACAAGCGCATCGACTTTGTTGGTGGCATCCGTGGGTTGGGCGAACTGAAACGTCGTGTGGACAGTGGCGAGATGAAGATGGCGCTGGCACTCTATCCGGTCAGCATGAAGCAACTGATGGACATTGCCGATACGGGCAACATCATGCCACCCAAGACAACGTGGTTCGAACCGAAGCTGCGTTCGGGGTTGGTTATCCACAAGCTTTCTTAAAGAGAAGTCTGTGTCGTTACTTGACGCCGAGTATATAGAGGGTGTATCAAGGGAAGAATAACTGGCTTATGTAGCTATGAGCACAGGGTTACACGGAGGAATATGAATGAACAATCCGTGAATCTCCGTGTAAACCGTGCCTGAAAAAGCCGTTTCTTCATTTGATACACTCTCTTTTTATGCCCATTTATGCTTGTTGCAGTGGAAGACTTTATAAAACAGACGTTCCGTCCCATATCCTGCAGATCTGTTCGACGGTCTGCATGATGTTTCGGCAGGCCGTGGACGGTTGCATGGCTTCTTCCAAAGACATCGGAGCCGGAGTGATGGAGAAGGCGGCACGGAAGCCGGCCCGATTCAGGATGTCGGCATCTTCGATGCTGCCGGATACGAGGACGACGGGGATGCTTTGCCGTCCGGCTCGTTTCAGGATGCCCGACGGAACTTTGCCCATCACCGTCTGGCGGTCCGATTTTCCTTCGCCGGTGATGATGAGGTCGGCGCCTTCAATCAACCGGTCAAAGTCCGTCAGGTCGAGCAGCAAGTCTATGCCGGGTTTCAGTTCGGCGTTGAGCAGGGCAGACAGGGTGCCTCCCATGCCTCCGGCTGCTCCGGCGCCGGGCAAGGTGGCGATGTCGCGTCCGGTTGTCTGCCGGATGACTTGCGCCAGGTGTTGCAGCCCTTTGTCCAATGCTGCTACCATTTCCGGGTCTGCTCCCTTTTGCGGGGCAAAGATGCAGGCGGCTCCTTCGGGACCGAAGAACGGGTTGCGTACATCGCAGGCAGCAGTGAAGCGGGCTTCGCGTAAGGTGGGCAGGGCGGTGGAGGAGTCAATGACGGCTATTTCGCTCAGCAGTTGCCCGCACATGGGTTGGGATTTGCCTAATTCGTTTCCGTACCTGTCCCAGAAGCGGAACCTCAGGGCTTGCAGCATGCCCAGTCCGGCATCGTTGGTGGCACTGCCTCCCAATCCGATGACGAAGTGGCGGCAACCCCGGTTCAGGGCATCTTTGATCAGTTCGCCCGTTCCGTAGGTGGTGGTCAGCGACGGATTGCGCTGCCGGAGCGGAACTAACGGCAACCCGCTGATGGCGGCCATTTCGATAAAAGCCGTTGTACCGTCGCCCGACAGGCCGTATGCCGTTTGGCGCATTTGCATCAGCGGGTCGTGGGCGGACAACCGGATTTCCTGGCCGTTCAAGGCTTCGGTCAGGACTTTCTGCATGCCTTCTCCGCCGTCGGCCACGGGCAGGCAGATGATTTCGCACGTGGGGAATGCGTGGCGTATGCCCTGTGCGGCGGCTGTTTCTGCCTCCTTCGAACTGAGGCAGCCTTTAAAGGAATCGATGGCAAGAATTACTTTTCTCATGAGTGAACGGATGATTGGGGTGAACAGGGTGCTGTGCTGTCTGTCGGGCGCAGCCGGTCGGCCAGTTTTTGCCGGTAGTACCACACGCCGGCCACGTCGGCCAGTGCCCAGCCAATGGGTACCGACCACCAGATGCCGGTGTAGCCCACCGAAGGAATGGCTGCCAGCAGGTAGGCCAGTAGCACGCGGCTGCCTAACGAAATGACGGTCAGGACTACCGACATGGAGGGTAGGGCTACGG
>CABROZ010000022.1 GCA_902472795.1 uncultured Bacteroides sp.
CGACAAGCCCCGACAGCACCATCGCCAAGTTCATCGAGAAGAACAACGGCAACGGCGGAATGCACCACCTGGCATTCGCCATCGAAGACGGCGTAGCCAATGCCCTGGCATCGGCCGAAGCAGCCGGTATCCGCCTCATCGACAAGGCTCCGCGTAAAGGTGCCGAAGGCCTGCAAATCGCTTTCCTCCACCCGAAATCAACGCTGGGTGTGCTGACAGAATTGTGCGAAAAGCCCTAATCTTCCCTAAGGACTGATGTCTTTCCCGGCTCCGTGGCACAAGTGGCAGATCACAACAAGCCGGATAGCAAGCGCCATTGGCCCGCTATGCCGGTCACAAGAGCCCGGAAAGACATCGTGCCTCACTCTTTATTCCCGTAAATATCAAAAAATCCAACTCTGAATCAGAAAGACAGAATCAGAAAAATATTTAAATTCTAAAACTTATCAAAATGAGTAACCAGCTTGAAAAGATTAAAGAGCTTATAGAACTTCGTGCTAAAGCTCGTTTAGGTGGTGGCGAAAAGGCTATTGAGAAACAACATGCCAAAGGCAAATATACGGCTCGCGAGCGTATAGCCCAACTGCTTGACGAAGGCAGTTTCGAAGAAATGGATATGTTCGTTGAACACAGATGTACCAACTTCGGGCAAGACAAGAAACACTTCCTGGGTGATGGCGTCGTAACCGGTTGCGGAACCATCGAAGGACGTCTGGTATATGTATTCGCACAAGACTTCACGGTATTCGGCGGCTCACTGTCAGAAACAATGGCACAGAAAATCTGCAAAGTCATGGACATGGCCATGAAGATGGGCGCTCCCGTTATCGGAATCAACGACTCGGGTGGTGCACGTATCCAGGAAGGTATCAACGCCTTGGCCGGATATGCCGAAATCTTCCAACGCAACATTATGGCTTCGGGTGTCATCCCGCAGATCTCCGGAATCTTTGGCCCCTGCGCCGGTGGTGCCGTTTACTCACCTGCCCTGACCGACTTCACCCTGATGACCGAAGGTACTTCTTACATGTTCCTGACAGGTCCTGCCGTAGTCAAGACGGTGACAGGCGAAGACGTAACTCAGGAAGACCTCGGCGGTGCCAGCGTACACGCTTCCAAGTCAGGCGTTACTCACTTCACTGCAGCAACCGGTGAAGAAGGTCTGGCCATCATCCGCAAGCTGTTGAGCTACATCCCCCAGAACAACCTGGAAGAAGCACCTATCGTAGCCTGCACCGACCCCATCGATCGTCTGGAAGACTCACTGAACGAAATCATCCCCGACAACCCGAACAAACCGTACGATATGTACGAAGTAATCGGTGCCATCATCGACAACGGCGAATTCCTCGAAGTACAGAAAGATTACGCCAAGAACCTGATCATCGGTTTCGCCCGCATGAACGGACAGTCGGTAGGTATCGTTGCCAACCAGCCCAAATATCTGGCAGGTGTGCTCGACTGCAACGCTTCACGTAAAGGCGCACGTTTCGTACGCTTCTGCGATGCCTTCAACATTCCTTTGGTGACACTGGTCGATGTACCGGGATTCCTTCCGGGTACAGGACAGGAATACAACGCCGTCATCCTGCACGGAGCCAAGTTGCTGTACGCCTACGGCGAAGCTACAGTGCCCAAGGTAACTGTCACACTGCGTAAGTCCTACGGTGGTTCGCACATCGTGATGAGCTGTAAGCAGCTGCGTGGCGATATCAACTACGCATGGCCTACTGCCGAAATCGCCGTTATGGGTGGAGCCGGTGCCGTTGCCGTATTGTATGCCAAGGAAGCCAAGGAACACGAAAACCCGGCTCAGTTCCTCGCAGAGAAAGAAGCCGAATATACCAAGCTGTTCGCCAACCCGTACAATGCAGCCAAATACGGTTACATCGACGACGTTATCGAGCCGCGCAACACTCGTTTCCGCGTCATTCGCGCTTTGCAACAGCTGCAAACCAAGAAACTGACCAACCCTGCCAAGAAGCACGGTAATATTCCACTTTAACAAAATCCTCCGATTATGAACAAAAAGAAAATAGGAATACTTATCGCTGCGTTCATGACAGTTTGCGGCGGTGCTTTCGCTCAAAGCGCCAGCAGCCTATGCATCAACGAAGTATTGGTGAACAACAAAGACAACTTCCAGGACGATTATGGCAAGCATAACGCATGGATCGAAATCTTCAACACCTCGTTCGCCACGGTTGATATCCGCAACTGCTACCTGACCAACGATAAGAGAGTATTGGATAAAAGCCTGTCGGCACCCGAACGTGCTGCCATGATGTATCCGATACCCAAGGGAGATGTACTGACCAAGATTCCTCCCCGCCAGCACCTGCTCTTCTGGGCAGACAACGAACCCAAGCGTGGTAACTTCCACCTGAACTTCAAGCTCGATTCGATTGGTCCGAACTGGATCGCCCTGTACGACGCCAACGGAACGACACTGATCGACTCCATCACAATCCCCGCCAACATCCCCGTTGACTGTTCTTACGGACTCATCGACGACGGTATCAAGGCAAAGGGATGGGCTGTAATGGGTATCAACAACCGTTATGTGACACCAAGTACCAACAACCGTACACTGGACTCTAACGAGAAAATCGACGGCTTCAAGATGAAAGACCCGATAGGCATCGGAATGGCCATCATGGCTATGCTGGTCGTATTCTTCGGTCTGATTCTGCTTTACATTGCCTTCAAGATTGTAGGCAACATCGGTGCCAACCTTATCAAACGCAACGCCATGCGTGCACACGGCATCACCGACAAGCAGGAAGCTAAAGAAAAAGCCATCGGAACCGAATCGGGAGAAGTATTTGCAGCCATCGCCATGGCATTGCACGAATATCAGGACAATGTACATGACATCGAAGACACCATCCTTACTATTAATAAGGTAAAACGCAACTACTCGCCCTGGAGTTCGAAGATCTATACATTGCGCCAGATGCCGCATAAGTAAACCAGTACATACCCTTAAAATAAAAGAAAAATGAAACAATATAAGTATAAAATCAATGGTAACCTCTATAACGTCACTGTAAATGATGTAGATGACAACATCGCACGTGTAGAGGTCAACGGTACCCCCTACAACGTTGAGCTGGACAAACCCATCAAGACCGCTCTCAAACCCATTGTCCGCCCCGCTGCTGCACCCAAGACAGCTACCGGCGAGCCCGTCGTTACACGTCCGACCGCTCCTTCCAAGAACAGCGGCGTGAAATCTCCGCTGCCCGGCGTCATCCTTGACATCAAGGTGAAAGAAGGCGACATGGTGAAGAAAGGACAGGTAATCGTTATCCTGGAAGCCATGAAGATGGAGAACAACATCAATGCCGACAGAGACGGAAAGGTTACTGCAATCAAAGTTAACAAAGGTGATTCTGTTCTCGAAGGAACGGATTTAATTATAATCGAATAAGTTTATGGAAGAAGTAAGCTTTTTATCATTTATTGGCGATAACCTGGTCGATTTCTGGGGGTACACGGGATTTGCGAATGCAACTTCCGGACACCTTATCATGATCTTGGTAGGTTTGTTCTTCTTGTTCCTGGCTATCAAGAAGAATTTTGAGCCGATGCTGCTGATTCCTATCGGATTCGGTATTCTGATCGGTAATATCCCGTTCAAGATTGATGCCGGCCTCGAAGTAGGTATCTACGAAGAAGGTTCCGTGCTCAACATCTTGTATCAGGGTGTAAAGACGGGCTGGTATCCGCCGTTGGTATTCCTCGGCATCGGTGCCATGACCGACTTCTCGGCACTGATATCCAATCCGAAGCTGATGCTGGTAGGTGCTGCCGCCCAGTTTGGTATCTTCGGTGCATACATGATTGCCCTCGCATTGGGATTCGAGCCTAACCAGGCTGCCGGTATCGCCATCATCGGTGGCGCCGACGGTCCTACGGCCATCTTCCTTTCTTCCAAGCTGGCTCCCAACCTGATGGGTGCCATTGCCGTATCAGCCTACTCGTACATGGCGCTTGTGCCCATCATCCAACCGCCTATCATGCGTCTGCTGACTACCAAGAAGGAAAAACTGATCCGTATGAAACCGGCACGTGCCGTATCTCATACCGAGAAGATCATGTTCCCCATCATCGGTCTGTTGCTTACCTGCTTCCTGGTACCGTCAGGTCTGCCTCTGCTGGGTATGCTGTTCTTCGGTAACCTGCTGAAGGAAAGTGGCGTAACCCGTCGTCTGGCCGAAACAGCCAGCGGTCCGTTGACGGATGCTATCACCATCCTGCTGGGTGTAACGGTAGGTGCTTCTACTCAGGCTTCCGAGTTCCTGACGCTGAACACTATCTTCATCTTCTTCCTGGGATTCTGTGCATTCATCATCGCCAGTGCTTCGGGTGTGTTGTTCGTCAAGTTCTTCAACCTGTTCCTGAGAAAAGGCAACAAGATCAACCCGCTTATCGGTAATGCCGGTGTATCCGCCGTTCCGATGTCGGCACGTATCTCGCAGAATGTAGGTCTGGAATACGACCCGACCAACTACCTGCTGATGCACGCCATGGGTCCGAACGTAGCCGGTGTAATCGGTTCGGCCGTAGCAGCCGGTGTGTTGCTGGGATTCCTTATCTAAGCAGTAATGATTATCCGGAAATCTTTTCCGGATCGGAACATACGTGTTGCACACACTACAGACGCCTTTCCGCCAATCGACGGGAAGGCGTCTTCTTTTATGCCTACATGACTCTGCAGGACGTCTGTTTGCCGTCTCCGGTTCTGCCATCTCGATTGCCCCCAAAGATACCGCTGTTTTTTCCCCAGTTAGAGAAATATGACTACCCGGTTAAAGAAAAACTTTTCCCCAATCAGCCCAATCTTCTGCCCCACCCGACTACGAAACATTATACTATCCTTTCTTCCCGGTCCGCAATCAGGCCAAATGCGTCCAAACAACCGTTAAAATATACAAAGCTATATCTACGATAACATCGTAATCGATTTATTTTTATTAATTTGCGGCAGTTTTACAATTAATCATTGCACTTTATCACATGAAAAAATTCTTCTTTTATCTGCTTCTATCAGCTTTCACTCCATTCCTGAAAGCCCAGCAAACGCAGTCCATCCAGGAGGCGATGGCCAACTACGACTACGAAAACGCCCTCACCCTCATCGAACACGAAGATTCGCTCACCGTTCCCCTGCTCTATCAGAAAGGAAGGGCACTGAAGGGACTCGGAAGAAACGCCGAGGCACTACAAGTATTCCGACTGCTCACCGTACAGGATTCACTCAACCCACGGTCCTACATCGAGGCCGGCGAATGCTACAAGATACTGGGCAAGTTCCAACCTGCCCTGCAATGCTACCGACGCGTGCTCGATCTGAAGCCCGACCATAAGTACGCCCGCATTCAGTACATCGGTCAGTTGCTGAACTTGCAAAAGTATCAGGAAGCATTAGGCGAAAGCACCTCCTTAGCCGAACAGGACAGTTCTGCCACCGTACTCCACCTGAAGGCACAGAGCCTGGAAGGCATCTATTCAGACCCCAACATCCTGATAGGCGCCTACATGGAGATAAACAACCGCTATCCCGACGACAACCTTGCCGCTTCGAAGCTGGCAAGCCTGTACATCCAGAACAATTACTACGACTTCGCCATCGAAACTTGCGAAAACTACCGGAAAACGGATACGACCAACGTCACCATCAACCGTCTGGAAGCCCAGGCCTACTGCCTGAACCAAGAATATGACAAGGCCCTGGAACGCTACAAACCATTGTTGGCACAGGGAGACAGCTCGTTCTACAGCTGCTATTACGCAGGCATCAGCCACTATGCCCTGAACCAGCCCTACGAAGCCCGCGACCTGCTGGAAGCAGCCCGGAAGCTGGCTCCCGAGCACATCGACCTCCTCTACTATTTAGGAAAGGCATGCTCCAAAACGAAGTGGAAGGAGAAAGGTGTGGAATATATGGAAGACGCCATCCACTTAGTATTCCCGCAAGACAGTGTAGTGGCAAGACTTTATCGCGGCCTGGCCGACTGCTGCAAGGAAGCCGGCGAACCACGCAAGCAAATCAAGGCCCTGATGCAGCAATACAAATACGACCCGCAGGCCCACTACATACTCTACAAGGCTGCATTCGTGTCATACTATCAGCTGAAAGACATAGACGAAACCGAAAAGTATTTGGAAGCCTACATCAAGACCCGCCCCGAGGGAAGCAGGAATCAGCCGCAGGAAATGACCGAAGATGGAGACGTCGTCTATAACGAAAACAACCGTTACGATTCTGCCGAATCCTGGCTGAAAGTCTTGCAGAAGACGAAGAAAGTAGATAAATTCTTCAAGGGTGATCAGCAGGAAAAGTGACAAACCTGCCGAAAAGCAAACGTTTGCACAATAAATCAGGACAGGATTGGCGGAGAGACCAAGTGTTTCTCCGCCAATTGTCTTATATTAGCCTCACAAAGAATCAACCGTAAAATGACTATCATGAAAAAGAAAGTATTCTCTCTCCTCGGAGGCGTACTGCTCTCACTCGGCACTTACGCCTCATCCAACATCAACAAAATTGACCCGCCCTTCTGGTATGCAGGCATGCAGAACCCCGAACTGCAACTGATGGTCTATGGCGAAGGGATCGGCGACTCCCGTGTCACGGTGGACTATCCCGGTGTATCGCTTAGCAGCATCGTCAAGTTAGAGAGCGATAATTATCTGCTGGTCTATCTGAAATTGGACAAGGACGTGCAGCCGGGCAAGATTCCGCTGACCTTTGTGCAGGGCAAGAAGAAAACCGTACAGGAATATGAGCTGAAGGAACGTACCATGAAAGGATGCGAACACAAAGGCTTTGACGCCTCGGACGCACTCTACCTGCTGATGCCCGACCGCTTTGCCAACGGCAATCCGGACAACGACCAGGTAGAAGGCATGCTCGACGCGAAAGTAGATCGGAACGACCCCAATGCCCGGCATGGAGGCGACCTGGCCGGCATCGAACAGCATCTGGACTACTTCACCGACCTGGGTGTAACCGCCCTTTGGTTTACCCCCGTATTAGAGAACAACATGCAGGGGGGCAGCTACCACGGCTATGCCACAACGGACTACTACAAGGTAGATCCGCGCTTTGGCACCAACGAAGAATACCGCCAGCTGATAGCCAAGGCTCACCAGCGTGGCATCAAGATTGTGATGGACATGATTTTCAACCACTGCGGTGTCGATCATGTATGGATCAAGGACATGCCCTCAAAGGACTGGTTCAACAACTCCGACTACCAGAACAACTTTGTGCAGACTTCCTTCAAACTCACTTCGCACGTCGATCCCTATACCTCGAAGTACGACTTCGACCAAATGAACAATGGTTGGTTTGTCCCCACCATGCCCGATCTGAACCAGAAGAACCCACACGTACTGAGATACCTCATCCAGAACAGCTTCTGGTGGATTGAGTATGCCAACATCGACGGCATCCGCATGGACACTTATCCCTATGCCGACTACGACAGCATGAGCCAGTGGATGAAGGAACTGAACGAAGAATACCCCAACTACAACACGGTGGGCGAAACGTGGGTCACCGAACCTGCCTATACCGCCTGGTGGCAGAAAGACTCCAAACTGTCTGCTCCGAAGAACAGCAACCTGAAGACGGTGATGGACTTCAGCTTCTTCGACAAGATCAACATTGCCAAGAACGAACAGACCGAAACCTGGTTCAAGGGACTGGACCGCGTATATAACAACTTTGTCTATGACTTCCTCTACCCCAACCCCGCCAGTGTGCTGGCTTTCATCGAAAACCACGACACCGACCGCTTCCTGGGCGAGGGACAGAACTTAGCCATGCTGAAGCAGGCCACTACGCTGCTGCTCACCACACGCCGCATCCCGCAGCTGTACTACGGCACGGAAATCATGATGAACGGTGTTAAGACCAAAAGCGACGGATACGTGCGTTGCGACTTCCCCGGCGGATGGGCAGGCGACAAGCAGAATGCCTTTACGGCAGAAGGACGCACCGACCTGCAGAACGAATGCTACAACTTCTACAAGACCATCCTGAACTGGCGCAAGGGTAACGACGTGATTGCCAAAGGCAGCATGACACAGTTCATGGTGCAGAACGGTGTCTATGCATACGCCCGCCAATACGAGGGAAAGACCGTATTCGTGATGCTGAACGGAACGGACAGCGAAACAACCCTGCCACTGAAGTTCTACAAGGAAATCCTGAAAGACACCAAACAGGGCAAGGACATCCTGACGGGACGTACCATCAGCTTCACCGAAGACCTGAAGATGGCAGCCCGCGAATCGTTAGTCATCGAACTGTAAAACCAACCCTCCACAAGAGGGAATAGATACGTCAGACGCAGATAAATACCAATCATACGGTCCGGCAGCAGTCCGGATATTCCAAAGATTTGCATTTACCTGCGTCTGATGTGTCTGTCCATCGGCATGCTACCCACAACGACCTGGTTCCCGGCGGGGAGTCAGGTATCAGGGGCAGCACTCCATTTCCTTGCATACATTGCCCGCCTGCTCACACTCTATCGTACAATGCGAAACTCCGTTCTTGCGGAACGCCTCCTTCAATTCTGTCTTCACACGCTCCATCGCCGAAAGGTCGCCAAGCACCACATGCAGCGTAGCCGCGTTCTCCGTCGTACTGATGGCCCACACATGCAAATGGTGCCAACCTGCCACCCCCGACGTTTCGGATATATCGTGCTTCAGCTTCTCCATGTCAACGCCTTCGGGAACTGCATCCAACGAGAGGAACAGACTCTCTTTCAGCAATCGGTAAGTAGATACCAGAATAATGACGGCAATCACAAGGCTGACAGCCGAATCGATCCAGACCCAATCGGTGAAACTGATGATGACGCCCGAAACAACCACCCCGACCGACACCAACGTATCCATAAGCATGTGCAGGAAGGCGCCGTTGACATTGAGGTCGGCCTTGCGGTCCTTCATCAGCAGCCAGGTGGTCAGTCCGTTGATGACGATACCTGCACCGGCTGTCCACCCGATGGCTTCGCCCGACACGTCTGTCGCATTGCGCAAGCGATAGACACTTTCAATCACAATAGCCCCTACAGCCACCAGCAGGATGACGGCATTCAGCAGCGAAATCAGGATAGTGGCTTTCTTGTAACCATAGGTGAAGTGCAAACTGGCCGGATGCCGGGCCAGACGAAATGCAATGAGGGCCAGCATCAGGCTGAACACGTCGCTCAGATTGTGTCCGGCATCGGAAAGCAAACCTAACGAATTATAAACAAAGCCGACAATAGCTTCGATAAAAACGAACAGCAGATTCAACGCTATACAGACAATGAATATCTTGTAAAGCGAATCGGTCACTGCATGTGACTCGTGATGATGATGATGTTCCATACGATATATTTATTACTTATCACATAATTCTACCATGCAAAGATACGCTTTTACGAGTACAAGTGTATTTTCCGGCTCAACTTAATGCACCCCCCATGACACTCACCCCGTCCGCCACCCCATCTTTCAGGAAGCATATTCCTGCCGTTTGCCATTCCGGCCGGCCATCCCATCTTTCCATTCCTAAAACGAAGCAGATACTTAATGACAAGCACCGGCATCATACACTGACGCCGGTGCTCATCAAAAAATACCCGCTATACTTACATGCCGGCTGGCATGCGATTGCCTTAAGCCATGACGCATACCGTGCCGACGGCTGCAGCGCTTACCACTTTACTTCGTCAGTGGATATGACGCCATCGGCTGCATCTTCGGCCGTAAACGTAGCTCCCTTGTATTGCACGCAAAGCATCACAAGCGGTTCATTTCCATTGTTGCGGACAGACCGCAATCCTGCCGGGGCTACCCTTACCACGCTGCCTTCGGCCACAGGAAAAATCTGTCCGTCCACCTGAAACTCACCTTTTCCTGACAGGAAGAAATACAACTCCTCGTGAGTTTTGTGAGTATGCAGGAAGCCCGTCTCCGTTCCGGGTGCAAACGACTGAAAAGAGAACTCGGCCCCTGTGGCCTTCAAGGCAGCACCGCCGAACACCTTACCCGGGATTTTCATCTCCGGACCCAGTTCCAATACATATTCACCCAACTCGTTCAGCCGACCTACACTGATGGCGCTGAAATTCTTTGCTTCTGCAGTTTTTTCAATCTGTTTCATACGATGTTCTTGTTTATATCAATTACGATTCACGCTGCAAAGTTATCCACTAAAAAACTATTTGTCAAGAAGTTACAAATTCATCCCATACTAACCTTTTCCTCACTATTGCAGAGAATCAGGCAGTTGCGCGAACATAAAAAAATAGAAAAAATATAATGCCTCCGTACAGTCGGTAGTCAGGAAAAAAAATGTTAGCTTTGCCTGCGAAACCCAAGCTAACCCACATCGGAACATGCAGAAAAAAGGAGATACTAATTCGATTATAGAAATCTGTCCCATTCGCAACGTCATTGCACGCTTTGGCGACAAATGGTCTTTTCTCGTCCTGCTCACTATCAACGAGCACAAAGTGATCCGTTTCAACGAGTTGTGCCGGGCCATCCCCGACATATCCCCCAGAATGCTGTCGGGCACGCTCCGAACGCTGGAAGCCGACGGACTGATTTCCAGAAAAGTATATCCCGTCGTTCCGCCCAAAGTGGAATACCGCCTGACTGACATCGGCGATTCACTCATCCCTCACATCAACCGACTGACCGAGTGGGCCTTGGAGAATATGCAAAAAATCGTTTCGCACCGCAAACGGTTCGATGAAACGAAATAGACGCATGCATGCAACAATTCATCAATCAACCTCTATAAGATATGAAAGGAAAACTGATTTTCATCACCGGCTCCACCAGTGGAATCGGTGAAGGATGTGCCCGCAAGTTTGCGGCTATGGGTAGCAACCTGATACTGAACGGACGGAATACCGAAAAACTGGAAGCCCTGAAGCAGGAACTCACGGCACAGGGCGTGGAAGTGCTCACACTGCCCTTCGACGTGCGCGACCGCCAGGCCATGCAGCGGGCCATAGACTCACTCGAAGGACGCTGGAGGGATATCGACGTGCTGGTGAACAACGCCGGACTGGTCATCGGCATGGACAAGGAATACGAAGGTTCGCTGGACGAATGGGACGTGGTCATCGACACCAACATCAAGGCCCTGCTGGCCATGACGCGCATGATAGTGCCCGGTATGGTGGAGCGCGGACGCGGACACATTATCAACATCGGCTCCATTGCGGGCGATGCGGCCTATGCCGGAGGCAGCGTCTATTGCGCCACGAAAGCTGCCGTCAAGGCACTGTCCGACGGACTGCGCATCGACTTGGTGGATACGCCCCTGCGGGTGACAAACATCAAGCCCGGCATGGTGGAAACCAATTTCTCCGTGATTCGCTTCCGCGGCGACAAGCAGAAAGCCGATGCCGTATATGACGGCATCCGTCCGCTGACGGGCGACGACATTGCCGACGTAGTCTATTATGCCGCTTCGGCCCCTGACCACGTACAGATAGCCGAAGTACTGGTGATGCCTACCTATCAGGCCACGGGAACCATCTGCCACCGGCAGAAATAAGACGCATCGCCGCAGGCAGGCTGCCGGACATTCCCCACTGCTTCTGTTCCGACTGTCTGCCAGCGGCTACTTTTGTAATAATTGTTCTCAACCGGGCACTACCAAGAAACGACCTTCATAACAATCTGTATATCAACCGTTTGCAGAGTACCTGTCTCAGTCGTATAGAGAGATACCCTAAGGATAGGACTGAGGGGGTCTAAGTATAGGACTGAGGGTACCTAAGTATAGGACTGAGGGTGGCAACGGTCGGAGGGGATACCGGATCGTCAGCAATTATTACTAAGAATAAGATACAGATGAAAGCCCCCACCCTGACGGACGAGGAGAACAATGCCAACCTGAACAGGATGCTGGAACGCCTGCAACAAGCGGCGGAGAAATAGAAAGATACCCCATCAGTCCGCCTTACCGCACCACTTCGGTAAATTCAGGCTTGGCATCCGCCCCTTTGCCTACCGTCACGAAGATGGTCGCCTCGACGTCGTTGCCGTTGACATCCTTGCTCCGGACGGTGAAGCGATAGTCGGTGCTGCCCGAGGTGGTACGCTTGCCCACCGTAACAGGCGTGCCCAACGGATACTGATAGTCGCCACAAGCTGCATCAAAGATCTTCACATCCTCGGGCGTGACAGGCTGCTGGGCCGAATACTCCGGCAGTTTTTCCACCTCTCCCTCGATATAGCCGTTCTCGATGAGGAAACGCTCTACCTCGGCAGGTGCCTTGGCAAGGCGGGCATTGCGTACACCGTAGCCCGGCAGAATCTCGACCTTGGGAAGCGCCTGCTCCAGATCCTTCATGCTGGCTCCCAAGCCTCCGCTGCCGAAGGTGCAGAAGGGAACAATCTTCTTACCCGAAAAGTCCGCCTGCTTCACCAACGAAGCCATCGGCAGGGCGTACGTGCCAAACCAGATGGGATAGCCGAGGAACACTACATCGTAGCCCGACCAGTCGGCCTTCAAAGCCTTCAGCGCAGGCAGTTCACCGTTTTTCATTTCTTTCTGGCAACGTTCGATGGTCTCCTGGTAAGTGCCGTCGTAAGGTTGCTCTACCTCGATGCGCAACGTATCGGCACCCAGTAAGCGTGCAAACACCTGTGCCACCTGCTGCGTGGCTCCCGTCTGCGAATAGTAAACCACCAGATATTTCTGCGCCTTTGGAGCAGCGTCCGTCGCCGCGTTTTTCTTCTGCGAATTACAGCCCACCAATGCTAAGAGAGCAGTAAACAAAACCAATCCTTTTCTCATTGTCATTCAGTTTTTCAAGTTCATAACCATAATCTTAAATACTCTGATTGCAAAAATAGCATTTTGACCGAAGATAACGACCGAGACGAAACACAACCTTCGATAACCGCTCCGGTTTTGTATTTTATTAAGACATGGTACGACAGATGCAGGCATGGCGGGAGGAACAAAAAGAATAAACGCCCCATGTGTTGTGCTTCTTCAGGGAAAATAGTATCTTCGCATAAGAATGATGCAAAACAAGTCACGATTATGGCAAGGTTATACCCAATCGGCATACAAAGTTTCGAGGAAATCCGCAAGGGCGGATATGTTTACGTGGACAAGACTGCCCTGCTTCACCAGTTGGTCAGCACGGGCAAATACTATTTCTTCGGCCGCCCGCGCCGTTTCGGCAAGAGCCTGATGATATCCACGCTGGAAGCCTACTTCGAGGGACGAAAAGACCTCTTCGGAGGACTTGCCATGGAACAAATGGAGAAAGCGTGGACCGTACGTCCCGTCCTACACATCGACTTGAACAACCAGGAGTATAACTCGCTCACCAGCTTGGAAGACATTCTGGACAGCTATCTGACCCGCTGGGAAGAACTGTACGGCCGCGATCCGGGAGGCAATTCACTGTCACTGCGCTTTGCAGGCGTCATCCGCCGCGCCGCCAGACAGTCCGGACAGAACGTGGCCATCCTCATCGACGAATACGACAAGCCGCTCATCCAGGCTTTGGGCAACGATGCCCTGCAGGACGAATACCGCAGCCTGCTGAAAGCCTTCTACGGCAACCTGAAGTCGTGCGATGCCTATATCCGCTTCGCCTTGCTGACGGGCGTCACCCGCTTCAGCCGCGTAAGCATCTTCAGCGACCTGAACAACCTGAACGACATCACCATGGACTGGCAATATGCCACCATGTGCGGCATCGCCGAGTCCGAACTCCTGCCCAACTTCGAGGAAGACATCCGTAAGCTGGCCGAACATCAGAAAATCAGTTATGAAGATGCCTGTACTCTGCTCCGCAAGAAGTTCGACGGCTATCACTTCAGCACCACCGGCGAAGGAATCTACAACCCCTTCAGCCTGCTGAACACGTTTTACCGGATGGAGCCGGACAATTACTGGTTCTCTACCGGAACGCCGACGATTCTGGTGAAACTGCTAAAGCAGACTAATTACTGCCTGAGCAACCTTGACGGCAATGTGGAAGCGGCAGTCGATAACCTTACAGGATTAGAAAACGTACACCACAATCCCATTCCCCTACTCTTCCAAAGCGGCTACCTGACCATCAAAGGTTACGATCCCGAATTCAGGATTTATACCCTCGGCTTTCCCAACGAGGAAGTAAGAGTGGGGTTCATCAACAGTCTGTTGCCCGCCTACGTGAACATTGGCACGGAGGACTCTTCATTCCAGATAAAGCACTTTGTCCGTGAAGTACGCACTGCCCGCATCGACAACTTCATGCACCGCCTGCAGAGTTTCCTGGCCGACACGCCTTACGAGCTTATCCGCGAACAGGAACTGCACTACCAGAATGTGCTCTTCATCGTGTTCAAGTTGTTAGGGTTCTATACCGAAGCCGAATATCACACTTCGCAAGGGCGCATCGACCTCGTGGTAAAGACCGCCGATTACATCTACGTCATGGAGTTCAAATTTCAGGGTACAGCCGAAGAGGCATTGGCACAAATCAATGAAAAGAACTATGCCACCCCCTTCGCCTCCGACCCGCGCACCCTCTATAAGATAGGCGTAAACTTCAGCAGCCAAACGCGGAATATCGACCGGTGGCTGGTAGAATAAGTCGGCAGGACAGGCACACTGTCCGGCCGACCTGAAACGCATGCCCCGCCCTAAAGACAGGCAATGACGGACGTAATCAATCGATAGGACGGTCTGGTCCGCTCACCAAGAAGCCCACGGACGGTTCAGTCTTTATCAGCCTTTTCCGGCACTTCGGGCAGGCGGATCGCATTCACCCGCTGCATCCAGATGCGGCGCAGGTCGCTCCAGTGATAAAACGGAAAACAGTCGTCAGCCACTCCGGCCAGACGAACCTCACGTTCGTTCAGCAACAGCTTCACCAGAATATCCGCACTGCCCTGCTTACGGAAGAAGACCAGCTGCAGGTTGCCGCACATCGGAATCATGCGATAGGTCTGATAGTATTCGGGAATGGAATCCCAATCGGCCGTAGCATGGTTGAAGTCTTCAATCTGCATCAATGCCACCAGTGGTGCAAGGTTGGTATCATGGCCGAAACGCAGCGTAGCGCAAGGACGGGCAGATGCCAATGCCGTATCGGCAGCCTCGACGATATTGCGCAGCAGGTTGCGTGCCAGGTTGGGCATATGACCTCCGCTCAGAGGCGAAGGACCCTGCTCGTAATACCACTCAAAGTTGTTCAGTTGCCAGAAGTCATACAGTTCGTCGGTGGTGAAGAGGAAAGCCAGGTCGGGCATATTGTCCGAACTCTGACTGATTCCATGATACTCGAACAGGTCACAGACCAACTTATCGGCATTCTCCACCTTCGGCAGATAATCGGGGGTGAACAGCTGCTTCACGATGCGCTCGGGATGAACAAAACGGCGTCGGGCTTCGGCAAAGACAGAATCGGCATTGCGCTGGCAACTGTCGGAATACACCGGATTCTTGTATTTCAGGTAATAAGCGTCGTGCTGACTGGCGTCGGTCGTGATGTTCAGGCGGGGATTCAATCCTTTCAATTCCACACAGGCAGCGGCCATCGACAGGAAAGCCCGGGTCTTGTAAGTAGAACGGGCATCCACATGCGCACCGTCCACAAAGATTTGCGGATAGTTGCGATACATACGTTCCACCAACTCACGATGCTGGCGTGCACCCTTCGGTGTCAGTTCGCCATATCGTCCTTCGGCAGCCCGGGCCATCTGCCGCAGAATGTCTAATGCACGCCTTCCGTCATCCGTCAGTCCATGCTGCCTTTCGGCAGCGCCCAGTGCTTCCAAGGCCGGTTCGTATTTATCTTTCCCCGTCAGGTAACGCGAACCGTGTCGGGCGTACGTACTGATGTAACAGGGTACATACCCGTCGGGGGCAGCCGTAAGAGGCACGTCGGGAGCCTCATAAGCCATATACTTTCCTGTAGCCAAGCGGGGATTCTCATGGATCTCTCTTGCAGCACGTGTCTGTGCATGCATTGCCTGCGCACCGAACAAAACGATGCAGAACCCTAACAAACGTCCTATTTTTCTCATCTCATTCCTATTGTTTCACCGTGCAAAAATACAAGGAAAAAACAAACCAACGATACTGATCCGATGCAGAAGTCATCCGCCTTCTGCCACTTGCAACCCGGATGAAACATAGACGAAACCAATATGAAACCTTGTGCATGCCGTGAAAAGTGCTTTCCTCTATTCCATAAAAAGAAAAAGTTACTTATCTTTATCCGCCATTTCAACAGACAAAAGATGAAGAACCAGCCTTGCACCATCCGTCCCCTGCTTCCGGAAGAAACCCACTTGCTGAGCGACTTCCTTTACGAAGCCATCTACCTGCCCGAAGGCACTCCTCCTCCGCCCCGCAGCGTCATCCTGCTACCCGAGCTGCAAGTCTATATCCGGGACTTCGGCACCCAACCCGACGACCACTGTCTGGTAGCCGAAGCTTCGGGCCAAGTTGTCGGTGCCGTCTGGGTCCGCCAGATGAACGACTACGGGCACGTGGACGGACATACTCCCTCACTCGCCATCTCCCTCTACAAAGACTTCCGGGGGCATGGCATCGGTACCCGCCTGATGAGAGGAATGCTTGACCTGCTGCACGGCAAAAGCTATCGGCAAGTGTCGCTCTCGGTACAGAAGGCTAATCCTGCCGTCCGCCTCTACACCAGGCTTGGCTTTGAAGCGGTAAAGGAGACGGAAGAAGAATATATTATGGTATGCAACTTATCAACGCACCCACTTATGAAAACCTCACATCACAGCCCGACGGTCCCTCCCGCCATCACCTTCCGCCCCGCCACCACGGCCGACATACCTGAGCTGAAAAGCCTCTTCTGCAACACCGTACTGACGGTCAATGCCCGCGACTATACCGCCGAGGAAGTAGCCGACTGGGCATCTTGCGGCGACCGGCCCGGTCGCTGGGAGAAACTGCTTGCCAGCCTGCACTTCATCGCTGCCTGCGATGCCGAAGGTCGCATCATCGGCTTTACCTCCATCCGCAACGATGGCTACCTGCACTCCATGTTCGTCCACAAGGACCATCAGAGAGAAGGCATTGCTACAGCCCTGCTGCAACAGATAGAAGCCTACGCCACGGAGCACGGCATCCGCGAAATAACCTCCGAAGTAAGTATCACTGCCCGTCCCTTCTTCGAGCATCGGGGCTATGCCGTCGAACGTGAACAACGCGCACAGGCCAACCGCCTGCAATTGACCAACTATGTAATGAGGAAAGTCCTGCCTTCCTCTCTGGCTACTCAAACGGAGAATAAGCAACAGATTGCACAACAATCAAGCTGTGTCACGCCCCGATTCCGTCTGCGGCCATGGGAAGCATCTGACGTGGCCTCATTGGCAAAAAACCTGAACAACAAGAAGATTTGGGATAACTGCCGCGACAGTCTCCCCTTTCCTTATACGGAAGCAGATGCCCACTCTTTTATCGACTATGCAACAAGCCGGCAAGAGCCCGGCGAATACTGCATCGAAATAAACGGTGAAGCCGTCGGCAATATCAGCTTTATGCGGGGAACGGATGTAGAGCGCTTCAATGCCGAAACCGGCTATTGGCTGGCAGAACCCTTCTGGAACCAAGGCATTGCCAGCGAAGCCCTGCGCGAAGCCTTGCGACATTATTTGGCTGCGACAGACGTCGTCCGTATCTTTGCCAACGTGTATGAAAGCAACATCGCCTCCATGCGGGTACTCGAAAAAGTCGGTTTCCGTAAAGTAGGTGTTCTCCGCAACGCCTGTTTCAAGAACGGCTGCTTTATAAATACTCATTATTTTGAACTGCTGAAAGAAGAGTTTGTATGAACATCCAACTCATCCCCACCGACAAGAAACATTTCCTCTCCCTCCTGCTGCTTGCCGACGAGCAGGAGTCAATGATCGACCGCTACCTGGAGCGGGGAGATTTGTTCGTCATGTTCGACGCTGAAGCAATCCCCATTTCCGTAGCCGTTGTGACGGACGAGGGAAACAGAGTCCGCGAACTGAAGAACCTGGCCGTTGCACCTACCTGCCAGCGCAAAGGGTATGGTCGGCAGATGGTAGAATTCGTCAGCCGATACTATGCCGACGTGTGCCACACACTGCTTGTCGGTACGGGCGAAAGCAGGCAGACAATCAGCTTTTACGAAAACTGTGGCTTTACTTATTCGCATACCGTCGCCGACTTCTTTACCCGCAATTACGACCATCCGATTGTGGAAGACGGGAAGGTACTGAAAGACATGATTTACTTACGGAAGAATGTTTAATTCTCAACCGCCCAAAAAAATGAATACGGTGTTTATACTTTCCCTCCTGACCGCATTCGGCATCCATCTTAATGGGAATTGCCATTATGTACCGCTTGTCCAAGTAAAGCAACGAAAAAGTTATCTGTACAGAGCCTATCCTTGAATCAAAGAGTTTTCTTACATTTGCAGACAAAGGAGATAACGCATCCATAACATATCAATAAAGAAGTAGATACATATGAAAAACGAAGCAAAAACCATCATCGCCTCCACAGACCACATCGCCGCCTGTGGCCTGTATTGCGGAGCATGTCGTAAATACCTCAACGGTAAGTGCCCGGGATGCCGACAGAACGACAAGGCAACCTGGTGCAAAATCAGACAATGCTGCCAGAAGAATGGCTTTCACAGTTGTGCCGAATGCAGCACGGACGTAAAAGCCTGCAAGACGCATAACAATGTGATAGGGAAAATCTTCGCCTTCCTGTTCAACTCCGACCGCACAGCGTGCATCCGCTACATCCAAGTCAACGGACGCGAAGCTTTCGCCGAAGAAATGACCCGACGGAAAGCACAAACCATGAAAAAAAGAAAATAAAGAATATCATCTTATGGAACTATCAGACTGGTTCAAAGGATTTGAATTTTAAGAAACTCATAACACACATTAACCAACCATGAACAGAATCATTATCGTAACGGGCGGAGCCGGTGGCATCGGCCGTTGCATTGTAGAACATTTTGCAGCAGAAGGCGACCAGGTTTACTTCATCGACATCGACCGCGAAGTGACCCTCGACCAAGTAGAACGGATGCACCAGCTGGGCTATAGAGTGACCGGCTTTGTAGGCGACGTGGCCGACAGGCAGGCATTGGAAGACTTCGCCAGCCTGATACTCGAAGAGCAACCCCAAGGCATCCATTGCCTCATCAACAACGCCTGCCTGACGAACGGAGGCATCCTGACCGACTGCGACTACGACGAATTCCTCTACATTCAGCGCGTAGGCGTGGTGGCTCCTTACATGCTGGCCAAGCTCTTCAGAGACCACTTCTGCGGCATAGGGTCCATCGTGAACATCTCTTCGACCCGTGCCTTCCAGTCGCAACCCAACACCGAGAGCTATACGGCGGCCAAGGGTGGCATTACGGCACTGACGCACGCACTGGCCATCAGTCTGTCAGGCGTGGCGCGCGTCAATTCGGTAGCGCCCGGCTGGATAGACACCGGTAACTACCACGGCGACCCGAACCAACCCTACACTCCCTTCTACAGCAAGGGCGACATCGACCAGCATCCATCCGGCCGTGTAGGCGAACCGGAGGACATAGCCCGCGTGGTAGCTTTCCTGTGCGACGAGCGCAACTCGTTCATCAACGGCGAAAACATCACCGTGGACGGAGGCATGAGTCGTCAGATGATTTACCACAACGATTTCGGTTGGAAGTATCAGCCCACAACGTCACCCATATACGAATATTTGTTTCCAATTGATGAAGAATAAGCCTTTCTGCTGACACCCGCTTTTCACAGCCGGCCGAAAGCAGGGCCCCAAAACAGCAAAAAACCACCTTGCCGAGAGGAACAACGCTTGCATTGCTCGGCAACAACGCTTGTGTTGCTCGCAAAGATTGCTTGTTTCCGTCCGCAACAAGGCTTGTTATCTGTCCCGAAAAGGCTTGTTTTCTGCAAAAAGAAGGGGAGTTTCCGACGCAAAAGCCTCAGCTTTGCCACGGAAACTCCCCTTTTCGGCTCTGCGGAGCGCTCGCGGGCTCCGTTTTTCTTCTATTTCATTTGTAAGTATTTCGCTATCGTGCTGTCTGCAAGGCAGAAACGTTCCGTTCGCTTCGATTTTCGGCACCGGCCTTTCCCTTGGCCTGAAACAGACGATTCTCAGGCGGTCGGGAAATCAAAATGTCATTTTGACAAAACGGCCGATGCCCCTATCTGCCTTACTCCTTCGCCGGAATCTCGGGAATGTAGAGATAGCTGTCGTACCGGCCACCGGTGTAGATGCAATGCCTTCCCACGTTGTGCGTAGCAGGCGACGTGACCACTTCGGCGGGGTCGGCGCATTCGTCGGCATTGCCACCCAGCGTCATCATCTCCGGCTGCTGGCCGGGCATGTAGGTAAAGTCCTCCTTGGGCACGGTGATGTGTGCCGAGCCGAAAGGTATGGCGGCCTTTTCGGGCTGATAGGCGCCGACCGTCAGTTGCAGTATCTCGCCCTTCTCGAAGAAAAGTCCCATCGGCCAGATTTCAATCTCGACGGGGACAATCTCGCCCGGCTTCAGCTTCTGCACAGTAGTAAAGGGATAGTAAGGCTCGGCCTCAGTCGTGCGGAGCGTATCCAGCTGGCGCATGGAGACACGCATCTGTCCGGTAGCGACGATGCGGTTGCCCATACGGTCGGGAATAGGCTGTCCGTCTTTCGACAGTTTCTCCACGCGGACGGACAGGTCCATGTCGTCGTTGTCGGGGGCCGCCACCCACAGGTGCAGCTTCATGTAGCCGGTAATCTCGGTGGGCTTGTCCATGCGGTAACGGTAGTTCACCTGATGGCAGTCGGCAGCCGACTGGTACGTGTTGACGTTTTCCTGTTCGGGCAAGGCGGTGAGCAGCGTACTGTCCGCAGCCGACAGGTAGAGCTTACGATAGACGGTGCGTGCCAGCGGAAACTCTTCTTCCGCACGGCCCACAATGTCGTGACCGCCGGGGTTAAGCACCGACAGGCGCACTTTCGGAGTCTGCTCCCAACCGTTGTCCACGCCCTTCAGGTAATGGTCGAAGAAGCGGCGCAGGTCTTCCACGTTTTCGGGCGTATAGTAGTCGAACCACTCCTGCGTGTTGTGCACGCGCAGCCACTTTTCCTTCGACGCCATGCGGCGGTATCCGGCAAAGGTGCCGTGCGTATGCACCGAGTTGGTGTAGCTGGCCACCACGTAGGCCGGTATTTCGATGTTCTCCACGCGGGCCGCCTTGTCCTGCCAGTAGTCGCACATCAGCGGTTTCTCGACAATCATGCGTGGCTGGTCTTCCAGCATGCCGTGAGCCGACGAGAAGGTTTCGACAATCATCTCCGGAAACTCCGGCGTCGGGATGCCGCCCCGTGTGCCCGACTCGCGGTAGTGGTCGCAGAAGCCTTCCCAGGGAGCGATGGCAACCAAGTGTTCCGGCCGCTCGGCAGCGATGAACCATTGCGAGACGGTCAGCCACGAATTGCCTGACATGCCAACCTTGCCTGTACACCAGTTTTGCGAGGCAATCCACTCGATGACGTCGCAACCGTCCAGCGCGTCCTCGTGTCCCCAGTACAGCAGGTTGCCCTCGGACATGTAGGCGCCACGCTTGTCCACATTCACGATGGCATAACCGTGGTTCACCCAGTAGGCGGGGTCGGGTCCTTCAAACTTCTCTAATCCCGAAGTGGCGTCCACCGGCACACCGGCACGCCCCGGCACATCGTCCAGCATCTGTCCGCCGATCTCCTTACCGTAAGGGCTCCACGCCAGGATGGCAGGGCAGGGTTTTCCGTCGGTCGGACGGAACACATCGGCATAGATGGTGACCCCGTCGCGCAACTTGATGGGGACATCCCTTTCCAGCAGAATGTCGCACGCCAGCGGTTTGGCTCCCTCGCGACGCACACTGCCCTCTTGCAGCACCACCGTCTCCTGCCTGAAACCCGGATAGCGCACACGATCCGCACTGACCGGCAAAGCCTTGCGCATGGGTACCTTTATCTCCTTGCCGCCGGCATCGTGCAAGGTGACTTCCTGTTGTGCCGCCACACGCTGCGTGCAGACGGCCAGGAGTGCCAGGACTCCTGTATAAATCCAATACTTTCTCATATGATTTGCGTTTTTATGAATGACACATTCGTTTGTATTCCGGCGGCAAAGTTCGGCATTCTTCTCCGGAAAACGTTATCAAAACAAGAAACGGAATTCGTTGAATACGAAACAAACGTCACTCCTACCGCATCCGGAACTTTACAGGCGAAAGCCCCGTCTTACGGACAAAGAACTTCCCGAAGACCGACTGGTCGGAGAATCCCAGTTCGTCGGCTATCTCCTTGACGTCAAGGTCGGTACACTCCAACAGCTTCCGGGCGTCGGCACACAGCAGCTCCGAGATGTGGAAACAGACCGTATGCCCGGTAATCTCCTTGACGATGCGCGACAGATAGGTAGTCGATATGTTCAACCGGTCGGCATAGAAGCCGATGTTGTGCTGCTCGCGGTAGTGATGCACCAGCAGACGCTTGAAGTTTCGGAATATCTCGCTCGAACGTTTCACGCAGGTTGCCTCTTCCCGGTTCTTCCCATACAGCGCATCGGCCATCTGCAGCAGCACAAAGCTGCACAAATGTCTGACAGCTCCGTCACGATAGAGCTGCATCGCCTGCAACCTGTCTGCAAACAGCTCCAGCGACTTCTGCAGGTAGCCGGCCTGTACGGCATTCAGCGAAAAGATCGGCAAACGATAGTTTCCGATGAACTGCGACACCTGGTTGTACACCAGCTGCCCTTCGGAAAGGCCGTCGTAATAATCGGGATCGATGTAGAGGCAGACGAAGGAGAAGTCCGTACTCATGCCGTCCAGCGTGGCCGACACACTGGGAGTCACCACCAGCAGCTGCCCCGCCGACAACGCATAAGCATGATAAGCATCGGATACGGTAGCCGTTCCGTTTACGACGAGCCAGAAGTAAAATCCCTTCTCGATCAGTATCTGCCTGTTGTCCGCAAGGGCTTCTTCCGTAAAATAGCCGAAAGGGAATGGCCGTGCCTTTTCCCTCTCTCCCGCCAGTTGCCATGCAGAGATTTCCATAACGATGAGTTTTATTCGGCAAAAGTAAGCAGCGTTTCGTTTTCGACCAAGAAAGGTCGCCTTTTTATGCACCGCAACCGGAAAAAAAGTCAGAACTTTGCCGACGATTCAACAAAACACATCTATTATTATGCAAGTATATAAGTCCAGGCGTTTCCTGCTGTTCGTTATTTCCCTGTTCATCAATGCTTTTGGCATTGCCTTCATCACCAAAGCCCTGCTGGGCACCTCGCCCATCACCAGCGTCACCTACGTGCTGAGCATGTTCACTCCTTATACCATAGGCATATGGACCATCCTGCTCAACCTGCTGTTCGTCGTCCTCGAACCCCTCCTGATGACGCGCAAAGAACTGAAAGCCGACTGGCAAATGTATGCGCTGCAGATACCCATCGCCTGCTGCTTCGGACTGTTCATCGACTTCTCCATGTTCATCCTCTTCTGGCTTCACCCGTCCACCTACGTAGGACAGGTCGTAGCCCTGCTGGTCGGCTGCGTCATTTTGGCCTTGGGCATCGCACTGGAAGTCAAGGCGAACGTAGCCATGATGGCCGGCGAATATTTTGTCAACGTCATCACCAAGCGCTTCCACGGTAACTTCGGCTTTGTCAAGTTGGGCTTCGATGTCAGCCTGCTGGTCATTGCCTGTCTGCTGTCGCTCTTTTTCCTTTCGGACATCGAAGGCGTGCGCGAAGGTACGGTAGTGGCCGCCTTGGCCGTCGGCCCGATAGTCCACTTCGTCAGTCCCTACTACCGCTTCTTAGACAAGTGGATTGGCAGTCCCGACCAACTGAAGAAGACCACCACAAGAAGCAGCCGCCACATCATCATCACCATTGCCCGCGAGTACGGAAGCGGCGGGCACCTGCTGGGCGAAATGCTGTCGAAGGAATTAGGCATCCGCCTGTACGACAAAGAGTTTATCCACCTCACCGCCCAGCGCAGCAACATGGACGAACAGTACATCGTGAAAAACGAACAATCCATTCCCTCCTTCTGGCTGAAGTGCATCCTCTCCAAAAACAGTGAACAACCCTTGGAAACCAGCCTCTCGCCCGACGACGTACTGTTTGTGGCCGAAAGCAAAATCATACAGGAACTGGCCGAAAAAGAATCGTGCATCATCGTAGGCCGCTGCGCCGACTTCGTGCTGAAAGACGATCCCGACGTACTGAAAGTCTTCTGCTACTCCGACCTGCCAAGCGCCGTAGCCCGCTGCGTCAGCGAATACAACGTCCCCAAGGACAAAGCCGAA
>CABROZ010000023.1 GCA_902472795.1 uncultured Bacteroides sp.
AGTTGCCGTTTTAGCAGAAGCCCTCTCGGATGATTCCGAGGGGGCTTTCTTTTTTGCATAGGTTCACACATAGTTCACAGATACTCTTCTTCTCTTCAAGCGCAGATTGCGCCGTTCCAGTGCACTGCTTTTTGCACTGTGAGTGCACTAACTGTTGCACTGTGAGTGCAATAACTACTGCACTGCAAGTGCAATAACTGGTGCACTTACTGGGGACAACTGGATCGTTTTTAGCAGGATAATAGGCAAATTAGCTGGAGAAGATTAACCAGGCTGTGAGTCAGATTAGGTTGGAACGGGGAATAGAATATTGTAAGGACTGAATAAGTATATAAAAGTAACGCTGCCCTTGAAACCGTCACCTGATGAAGGAGAAGGTTTCAGTGGGAGCGTTGCCTTTCGTTTTTGTTTCTTGATTGATCCTACTGTAAGTGATCCACCGGAACGATATAAAGCGTGGATCATGCTTTACTCTATGATGTTGATTCTGGCTTTTTCTTTCAGCTTGATGTTCAGTTCGGCTTTTTCGCTCAGCGGAGCCCAAATGACTTGGCGACATTCATTTTTTTGTAAATAACAGTCAGATTCGTATGAGCCGCTAAGGTGTTCGGTGTCGATATGGAATGAATCTGTGTTAACTGTCCACTCTCTGATTAAGTCAAGATTGAGATACAGGTTCTCTACCTGTCCGCTTTGGAATAACAGTGTAGGAGCCTTGGCAGAAAGGGATCTTATCTGGCAATTATCAATTGTTGCTGTTCCTAATGTGCTAAACGCAAGTGAGTCGCGGGATAGGCTGCTGAACTGTGTATGCATGTAATTGCTTTCTGAGATGATTTCTTCTACTCTTTGGGGAATATTCATTTGGATAGCTTCGCAACGTACTCTTAGCCATTTCATTTTTTGGTATTGTGGAGCCAGTTTGTCTGTCGGGAACGAGAAATAAATTTGGAGGGTGTCGCCTGCTGTCTTCCATTCCATGTAATTGTTTAATTCGGAGGAGTATGTCAGGCTGCCGGTCAGTGAATCGGTTGTGCCGATTTTCAGTGTTGTCTGGTCAAAGCTGACATGTCTTTTTCCGAGATCCTGTGCTTCCACTTTCCACATCAAGTGTACAACTCTGCATTCGGGCATTTGTCTGCTTGTCCGTTCTCCTTTGATGTCTAAAAAGGATTCTTCCCAAGTGATACTTGTGTTGAAAATAGATGCCAGGGTGCTAATCACCAGTATTGCTCCGGCAAAAAGCATTCCTATTATAATATATGTGGTACGTTTCATAATTCGTTTTCTTTATTTTTATTCTTTATAAACTCTTGATACATGGCCGAGAGTTCTTCAGGCTTAATGTCGAGGGTGTACATTTGCTTGAAAAAATAGTCGGCTTCTTCTTTCAGAAAATATTCGCGTCGTAGCGAAAGTATCAGTTTGGATGCGCCGGGTGAAACAAAGTAGCCGATGCCACGCTTGTTGTAGATGATTCCTTGCGACTGCAGGTAGTCGTACGAGCGCATAGTGGTATTGGCGTTGACTTCCACCACAGCAGCATATTCTCTGACCGATGGTATGCGTTCGTCTTCCCCGTATTTCCCGAGTAATACTTCGTCGCAGATGCGGTCTGCAATTTGCAGATAGATGGCTTTGCTTTCTTTAAAATTCATGTTACCAGCGATTTATGATTTCTGATTCTTTGAAACGGAAATAGGCGAGTGTCCAGTTGAACAGGGTTATGAATGAACATAAGCTAATGACAACAAAATTGAAAGAATCTTCTGAGCTAAATATTCCGTTGGGTTCTTCTATATATTTTTCTGCAAAGACTTTTGCAACAATAACTCCTACCGTGATATATGCAATGCTGATGCACACAAGGGCCACGCAAGTATTGACAAACGAGCGTTTGGGCCAGATGACGCTGCCCAGAACAAAGAAAGATTGCAGGCAGAAGTAAGCGGCTATGTTGATACTGATGCTTGATTTAGCCTGATAGAATCCCGATTTCAGAAAATAGTCCCAGGGCACGGGAGCTATCGGTTCGATGTCCGGATAGAAGATGTTGTAAATCACTACGCGTGTCCAGTCGGCCAGCTTGAATGCTATCAAAAAGCATACCAGAAAGGCAAAAGTATATATCAGCCATCGTGAGAGGAATTTTTCGAACATGGTGGCGGGTGTCATCAGGATGTTTATCCGTCCGGTTTTGCTTTTCATCCGTTCCATGACGAAAGAAGCGCTCAGCATTCCCATGATATGTATGGCTATGACAAATACCCATACGGTTATGTTCCACATGATATCTTCGGAATTATGACTTCCGGGCAGTTTGCTTAAATATTGCCAAAAGCCTGCCCATATCAGAATGATGGCCATGATGCCGTACATCATGACGAAACGGAGCAGGTTGGGGCGCCAGCTTTCCACCATCTCTTTGCGACAGATGCTGGCAAAGCGAGGCATGCTGAAAAAAGTATCTTTTATCATATTCTTTGCTATTTTGTGGGGTGAAACATCTCGGCAATCTGTTCCGGCAGGGACAGGGTTGCACCAAACAATAACTCCAGATTCAACTCAGTCTCTTCACCGTCTGTATTAGGCAACATCAGATAATTGCCCTGTATGGATGGCAGCGTGTATAGAGCCTGTGCGGCCAGCGTACGGTCGTCGCTTTCTACAAACATGAATTTGTCGCAGATATCGCTTGTCGATGCATCAAGCAGAATGCGACTGTTGTCTATAATCAGTACGTGGTCCAGCACCTTGTCTATATCGCGTACCTGATGGGTAGAAATCACAATGGTTCGTTCGTCCGACATGCCCGATGCAATGAATTTGCGGAACTGGCTTTTGCCGGGGATGTCCAGACCATTGGTCGGCTCGTCCATCAGCAGTAGCGAAGTGTTGGTGGCAAGGGCGAAACTCATAAAGACTTTTTTCTTCTGTCCCATTGACAGGCTGCCCAGGTCGGTATCCAGATCCATTTCGAAGAAGTGCAGATACTTCACCATGTCTTCTTTGCTGAATTTCGGATAGAACGAACTGTTCAGTTCGATATAACTTACCAGTGAGATAGCCGGAAGCTGGAATTCTTCCGGAACCAGAAACATATCCTGCAATGTGGCAGGTAAACGTCGGCGGACGTTTAAGTCGTGAAACGTAACTTCTCCACTTTTCGGAGTAAGCAGACCTGCCATCAGGTAGAGCAGTGTAGATTTACCGGTACCGTTCTTGCCCAACAGCCCGTAAACCTTTCCTTTTTCCAACGCAAGCGAGAAGTCGTGCAAGACTTCTTTTTTCTTGCTGTGATAGCTGAATGAAATGTTTTTTACTTGCAACATACCGTAATTTGTTTAAAGTCAGATGTCAGGCTCCAAGATACAAGTGCAGGCCTTATCAACCTGTATCTTAGCCTTTCCTTCTGCTGATTAAGTGTATTAGTATAATAGTACACTGCAAATATAAAGAGGATTTTTAGAAAAACAATAGTTTTTGCATAAAAAAGTTCAATTTTTTGGGAGCGTGGTATTGGTATGCGGTAGGGCTTTATGGCAGAAGGATACTTCCACATTATTATAATAAGCAGTGGGGACGAGCAAGTGTATTGCTGATGAGTATCTTGTGTGGCAGGCAGATTGATTGAGTGGATCATTGCTCCACGAAAGGAGGGAAGGGATATAATAAAAAAGGTGGCCTTTGTGTGGTCACCTTTCTTTCTATATTTAGTTGCGGAGGCCTGACTCGAACAGACGACCTTTGGGTTATGAGCCCAACGAGCTACCAACTGCTCCACTCCGCGATGTTTCTCGTTTGCGAGTGCAAAGGTACGACTTTTATTTGAATATGCAAATATTTTGCAGGATATTTTTTTGTTTGATGGTGGGAGCAACTATTGAAAGATGTATTTCAGTTCCTGATTGGCATTAATTGCTCTATTTGTTTGTAATATATGCAGAAAAGTCTTACTTTTGCTCAATTTATTAAGCAATGTGCAATTAACCTATGACCGTATCGAAGACAAAAGCCAAGTTAGTGGATGTAGCTCGTCAGCTGTTTGCAAAGATGGGGGTGGAGAATACCACGATGAATGATATCGCCCTCGCTTCCAAGAAAGGCCGACGTACGTTATATACCTATTTCAAAAGTAAGGAAGACATCTACATGGCTGTAGTCGAGTCGGAACTTGATATTCTTTCGGACATGATGAAGCGTGTGGTCGAGAAGGATATTTCGCCCGATCTGAAACTGATGGAAATGATTTATACCCATCTGGATGCGGTGAAAGAGGTCGTTTACCGCAACGGTACGTTGCGTGCCAATTTCTTTCGCGACATATGGCGGGTTGAGAAAGTCCGTAAACGGTTCGATGCCAACGAAATATTGATATTCAGGGACGTCTTGCGCGAAGGGATGGAGAAAGGTGTGTTCGTCATCGACGATTTGGACATGACGGCCGAAATCATGCACTATTGTATAAAAGGTATTGAGGCACCCTATATCCGGGGGCATGTCGGTGCCAATCTGGACGACGAAACACGCGACCGTTATGTGACACGTCTGGTACTGGGTGCTTTGGGAAAGAAAGTATAATTATCAATCATTCATAAATCAATTACAATTATGGGATTATTAAATGGAAAAACTGCCCTTATCACCGGCGCCGCCCGTGGTATCGGTAAGGCTATCGCTCTGAAGTTTGCTCAAGAAGGAGCCAATATCGCTTTCACTGACTTAGTGATTGATGAAAATGCTGAAGCTACAGTCAAGGAAATCGAAGCGTTGGGTGTAAAGGCCAAAGGATATGCTTCGAATGCTGCTGATTTCGAAGATACGGCAAAGGTTGTAGAAGCCATTCACACCGATTTCGGCCGCATCGATATTCTGGTCAACAATGCCGGTATCACTCGCGATGGTCTGATGATGCGTATGAGCGAGCAGCAATGGGATATGGTGATCAACGTCAATCTGAAATCGGCGTTCAACTTCATCCATGCATGTACTCCGATCATGATGCGTCAGAAGGCCGGCAGCATCATCAACATGGCTTCTGTAGTAGGTGTTCACGGTAATGCCGGACAGGCTAACTATTCTGCTTCGAAGGCAGGTATGATTGCTTTAGCCAAGTCTATCGCTCAGGAACTCGGTTCGCGCGGTATCCGTGCCAATGCCATCGCTCCGGGCTTTATCATGACAGCCATGACCGATGCCTTGTCCGATGAAATCAAAGCTGAATGGTGCAAGAAGATTCCTTTGCGTCGCGGCGGTACGCCCGAAGACGTGGCTAACATTGCTACCTTCCTGGCTTCCGATATGTCATCTTATGTATCTGGTCAGGTGATTCAGGTAGATGGTGGTATGAATATGTAATCGGTGCCTATGACTGTCCTGTACGAAGACAATCATATCATTATAGTCAACAAGACCGCTTCCGAGATTGTTCAGGGAGACAAGACCGGCGATACGCCGCTTTCGGAGACCGTAAAACAGTATCTGAAGGAAAAGTATCAGAAGCCCGGCAACGTCTTTATCGGTGTGACTCACCGCCTGGACCGCCCCGTGAGCGGTCTTGTTGTTTTTGCCAAAACCAGCAAGGCGCTTGGACGCCTGAATGAAATGTTCAGAGTCGGCGAGGTGAAGAAAACTTATTGGGCCATTGTGAAAAACATGCCCCCTGAGCCGGAGGGCGAACTGGTGCATTACTTGGTGCGTAACGAGAAGCAGAACAAAAGCTATGCTTACGATTCGGAAAAGCCCGGCAGCAAGAAGGCCATTCTGCACTACCGCCTGATAGGGCACTCGGACAATTACTATTTGCTGGAAGTTGATCTGAAGACCGGACGCCATCATCAGATCCGTTGTCAGTTGGCCAAGATGGGTTGTCCCATCCGTGGCGACCTGAAGTATGGATTTCCGCGTTCCAATCCCGATGGAAGCATTTGTCTGCATGCACGTCGGGTTCGTTTTGTACATCCGGTATCGAAAGAGGTCATTGAGGTGGTGGCACCTGTTCCCGATAGCAATTTGTGGCATGCCTTTTCAGCTGATCGCTGATGTTGGCCTCTGGTAGCTGCTTTGTCTGTCGGATGAAAAAATATAAAAGCCGTTCCCCAGAATAGACAAGGAGGGAGCGGCTTTTATATAGCAGTGTGCTTACTATTATTCGGCGACCTTCGTTTGATGCTTGGTTTTGTTTTTGGGCGCCTCTGACCACGACTGGCCAGAGACGCACCACCACAAACAAACATAAACAGGGCTGCTACTAATACATTGTCATAATCTCATAAATTCATTTGCTTTTTTAAGAGTTTCTATATTCCTGGTTTACTACTTTTCGATTATTAAGGTTATGGATATGCTTGGACATATCCCTTCATTAAATTCAGATCAAACGATGTGCCAAAATTACACATGGAAGACTAACTCGTTGTCTTTTAGAAGAAAAAGTGTGGTCGGAATAGAAAATGTATGTGTGGAAGAAGTGTGGAATTGTGGAAGAAAGTGTGGAATAAATCCACACTTTTAGTCGGTAATACTATAAAGTTTCAGTTTGTTGTATAGGGTTTTTCTGTCTATACCTAACAATTGGGCGGCGCGGCTTTTGTTGTTTCCTGTTTGCTGTAGGGCATTGATGATCTGTTGCTTTTCAGTTTCTTCATTGCGCAAAGCCATGTTCGGTACAGGTGCTGCCGATTCTTTCAGTTCGCTCAGTTCGTTCAGGGTGATGAATTTTCCCTGTGCCAGCAGGGTGGCGCGGCGCACGATGTTTTTCATCTGACGCAGGTTTCCCGGCCAATGGTATTCCAGCAGTGCTTTGGATGCTTTGTCGTCGAAGCCGATGAGCTGCTTGTCCATTTCGCGGTTGGCCTGGTCCAGGAAGAAGTTGGCAAAGAGCAGGATGTCTTCGCGTCGGTCTTTTAGTTGTGGCATGCGCAGGGTAAACTCGTTGATACGGTGGTACAAGTCTTCACGGAAGGCTCCTTTTTCGATGGCCTGTTCCAGGTTCTCGTTGGTAGCCGTTACCAGACGGACATCTACGTTGATTTCCTTGTTCGAACCAACGGGGCGGACTTTTCGTTCTTGCAGTGCGCGCAACAGCTGAATCTGGACTTCGTAGCTCAGGTTGCCTACTTCGTCCAAAAAGATGGTTCCGCCATTGGCTGCGACAAAGGCTCCGGTTTTGTCGGTCAGTGCGCCGGTGAAGGCACCTTTCACGTGGCCGAAAAACTCGGAGGCAGCCAGCTCTTTGGGTATCGAGCCGCAGTCGATGGCCACAAACGGCTGGTCGGCCCGTTTGCTGAGTTGGTGAATGCGGTGGGCTACATATTCTTTTCCTGTTCCGCTTGCCCCATTGATTAGGACGGACATGTTGGTGGGTGCAACTAATTTCACGTAATTGTAAAGTTGCTTGGCTGCGTCGCTTTCTCCTTCCAAAAAGTCCGAATGGAAGGCTCTGTGTTCGGTCCGCCCGGCAGTCTGTTCTTTCTTCTCTTTGGTAATTGCGGGGTGATGGGTTGGGGCAGTCGGCGAACTGAGAGCTTCGTCTATCTTTTTCAGCAGTTCGTCGGGGTTGATGGGCTTGGCTACGTAGTCGCATGCGCCCAGTTTCATGGCCTGTACGGCCGACTGGATGTCGGCATATCCGGTCATGATAATCAGTGGTATGGACAATCCTTTTTCGCCGAGCCACTTCAGCAGGTCGATGCCGTCACGGTCGGGAAGTCGTAAATCGGACAATATCAGGTCCACGCATTCGGCATCGGCAATCAGCTTCTGTGCGCGTGCTATGCTGCTGGCCGAACTTACTTGGAACCCTTTTTTCCCAAGCCATGTTTTCAGCATCATGCCATAGGTGATATCATCTTCAACGATCAATATAGACTTCATAGTCCTCCCTTTTACTTCTTTTATCGTACAAAGGTAAGACGTTTTGCCCGAAAGTCGTATATTTGCACACTTAAATTAAACAAAAAGTAAGATGAAAAGGCATTTTATACTATTATTAATTATACTGGTTGGCGGGCTGACCGCTTGCGGGCCGGGAAACAAGAAGAACAGAAGTATGGAAACAGAAACAAAGTTGAAGATTGAAACAAGTGCCGGCGACATTGTGGTGAAGCTCTATAACGAGACTCCACAGCATCGTGACAATTTTATCAAGCTGGCCGAGAACGGTACTTACGAAGGGACTCTTTTTCATCGTGTCATAAAGGACTTTATGATACAGGCAGGCGATCCGGAGTCGAAGAACGCACCCAAGGGGAAAATGCTGGGTTCGGGTGATGTAGGCTATACGATTCCCGCTGAATTTGTCTATCCCAAGTATTTTCATAAAAGAGGCGCCTTGTCTGCTGCCCGTCAAGGCGATAATGTGAACCCTCAGAAGGCTTCATCGGGTTGCCAGTTCTACATTGTTACGGGTAAGGTATATAGTGATTCTGCTTTGCTGAGCATGGAGCAGCAGATGGGGCAGATGCGTCTGAACAATGCTTTCAATGCTTTGGCACAGAAGCACATGAAAGAAATCTATAAACTTCGTAAGAATGGTGACCAGGAAGGATTGATGAATCTGCAGGACACCCTGATAGCACAAGCCGAGGCTGAGGTGGACAAGATGCCTCCGTTCCATTTTACTCCCGAACAGGTAAAGGCTTACACAACCGTCGGAGGTACTCCGCATCTGGATGGAGAATATACCGTGTTTGGTGAGGTTGTAGAGGGCATGGATGTGGTAGATAAGATTCAGAAAGTGAAGACCGACCGTAGCGACCGTCCCGAAGAGGATGTGAAGATTATCAAGGTCGAAGTATTGGATTAGTTTAGAATTTTGCAAGCGGACGATGCGGGGAGGACGGCACGGCAGGAAGGTGCGGTTCCGTCTGTATCTTCCGCTTGTTGTTTTCTTAAAGACGGGGGAGGAAGAATGTTCAAGATCAACAGGCATGCATTGGACAATGGCTTGCGGCTGGTGCACTACGAAGACACCAGCACACAGATGGTTGCGATGAATATCGTCTATGATGTAGGTGCGCGCGACGAGCATCCGCAACATACCGGTTTTGCGCATCTGTTCGAACACCTGATGTTTGGCGGATCGGTGAATATCCCCGATTATGATACGCCCCTTCAGATGGCCGGTGGCGAAAACAATGCGTGGACCAATAACGATATTACCAATTACTATCTCACAGTGCCCAAAGCCAATGTGGAGACCGGCTTTTGGTTAGAGTCCGACCGAATGCTGGGTTTGGACTTCAGTGAACGCAGCTTGGAGGTGCAGCGCGAGGTCGTGATGGAAGAGTTCAAACAGCGCTGCCTCAATCAGCCGTATGGCGATGTGGATCATTTGTTGCGTCCTTTGGCCTATCAGGTGCATCCGTATCGTTGGCCTACCATCGGTAAGGAACTTTCGCACATTGCGCAGGCCACACTGTCGGAAGTGGAAGCCTTCTTCTATCGACACTATGCACCCAACAACGCTGTGCTTGCCGTGACGGGCAACATTTCGTGGGACGAAACCCTGCGGCTTGTCGAGAAGTGGTTTGCCTCTATTCCCCGGCGTGATGTTCCCGAAAGGCATCTGCCCCAAGAGCCCGAGCAACAGGCCGAACGCAGGCTTACGGTAGAACGGAACGTGCCGTTGGATGCATTGTACATGGCCTATCACATGTGCAGTCGCGACGATGCCGATTATTATGCCTTCGACATCCTTTCGGACATCCTCAGCAACGGGCGTTCGAGCCGTCTGACGCAACACCTCATACAGGAGCAGAGTGTGTTTTCCAGTGTCGATGCCTATATCAGTGGGTCGCGCGATGCCGGCCTGTTTCACATCAGCGGGAAGCCTGCGGCGGGAGTGTCGCTTGATCAGGCAGAGGCTGCCATACGCAAGGAATTGGAATCGCTGCAGCAAAATACGGTGGAGGCTGCTGAACTGGAGAAAGTGAAGAACAAGTTCGAATCTACACAGATTTTCGGGAATATCAATTACCTGAATGTGGCAACCAAACTGGCCTGGTACGAGCTGACCGGACAGGCCGAGGACATTAACCGTAAGGTGGCACGTTATCGTGCGGTGACGCCCGAGCAGTTGCAGGCTGTGGCACGTCAGGCCTTCAGGCCGGAGAATTGTTCGGTGCTGCATTATCGGAAGGGATAATTTGATTTGAAAAGGAACAACTTATGAAACATTGGATGCAGACTTACGGTGGTCATTACCATGCCCTCGTCCGTTTGGGCTTTCCCATTGTGGTGGGGCAATTGGGCATGATCATACTGGGCTTTGCCGATACGCTGATGATAGGTCACCACAGTACGGAGGAACTGGGAGCCGCTTCGTTTGTGAACAATCTTTTTAACTTATGCATCATTTTCAGCACGGGTTTCAGTTACGGACTGACGCCTGTAGTGGGTTCGCTATACGGTAACCGCCGTCTGGCCGAAGCCGGACAGGCGCTGTTATGCAGTTTGGTGGCTAACGCAGCGGTAGCTGTGTTGCTGACGCTGATCATGGGGGTGCTTTACTTCAATATCGGTCGCTTGGGACAGCCTGAAGAATTGCTTCCTCTGATTCGTCCTTATTATGTGGTGCTGCTGGCTTCGTTGATTTTCGTGCTGCTGTTCAATGGTTTCAAACAGTTTACTGACGGCATTACCGATACACAGACGGCCATGTGGCTGCTGTTGGGAGGCAATGCGTTGAACATCGCCGGCAATTACGTCCTGATAAACGGTAAGCTGAGCTTGCCCGAACTGGGACTGCTGGGAGCCGGGCTCAGTACGCTGTTTTCGCGCATCGTGATGGTGGTGGCTTTCGCCCTTATCGTGTGGCGCAGTCGTCGTTTTGCACGCTACAGGGTAGGGATGCTGCGGTTGGGTTGGTCGGCTGCCGTATTCCGCCGACTCAATGCGCTGGGTTGGCCTGTGGGGCTGCAGATGGGCATGGAGACAGCGTCGTTCAGCCTCAGCACGGTGATGGTGGGCTGGTTAGGTACGCTGGCACTGGCTTCGCATCAGATCATGCTTACCATTTCGCAGTTCACTTTCATGATGTTCTATGGCATGGGTGCCGCGGTGGCAGTGCGTGTCAGCAACTTCCACGGGCAGGGCGATGCGCAGAATGTGCGTCGCGTGGCTTATGCCGGCTTTCATCTGATTCTGTTTATGGGAGTTGTTCTGCTCAGTATCGTTTTTGCCTGCCGGGGACGGGTGGGCGGATGGTTTACGGACAATGCCGAGGTGTCGGCCATGGTGTCGGGACTGTTCTTCCCGTTTCTTATCTATCAGTTCGGCGACGGTTTGCAGATTAATTTCGCGAATGCCTTGCGCGGCATTTCGGACGTGAAGCCGATGATGCTGATTGCGTTTATTGCCTATTTTGTTATATCTTTGCCTGTAGGATATTTCTGCGGCTTTGTGCTCGACTGGGGAGTAACGGGTGTCTGGATGGCATTTCCCTTCGGCCTGACCAGTGCGGGGCTGATGTTGTGGTTGCGCTTCCGCTGGGATACCAACAAAATGATAAGAGAAAATAGACAATGAACAGTGTTTCGAAACTGAAGATTATTCTGGGTTATGCCCTGTTGTTGCTGGTATTGCTGTCGGCCTTGTTTTTTGTGCACAGGGAGGTGGAGAAACTGACTTCGTCCGAAGGAAAGGACCTGCAGTGGGCCGACAGTCTGCTGGTGCTGCTCAAGGAAAAGGACGAAAATACCATCCGGATGCTGCGTACGCTGAGCGAAATGAACGAGAAAATGCTTTCGACCAGCGACATCGAACACATCATTGCCGAGAGGCTCGATTCGGTCGTGGTGCAACAGCGGGTGCAGCGACGGGTCATTACGCATCGTGACACGATGGTGACACGACCCAAGAAGAAAGGTTTTTTCAAGAGGCTGGGCGAAGTGTTTTCGCCTCCCAAGAAGGATACTGCTATTCAGGTAAAGACTTCGCTGGAATTTGCCGTCGATACGGTGATCGATGTCTATAATCCGACGGACTCCTTACAAGCCAGGTTGCGCGAGATTACCGAGAAGAAGCGGGCCGACAGCATCATTGTGCGGCGGCGCAACCGCAACCTGCGGCGGATGGACAACATGCTTTCGGCTCGTATCGACAGTTTGCTGAAGAACTATGAAGAAGAGACGATTCAGCGTGCCCGTGATGAGGCCGAGTACCAGCAGGAGGTGCGTCAGCGTTCGGCGCGTACCATTGCCGGAGTGGCTGTAGGGGCTGTGTTGCTGTCGGCCTTCTTCTTGGCACTGATAGGACGCGACGTGACTCGCAGCAACCGTTATAAACGCGAACTGGAGGCGGCCCGCCGCCGTGCCGAGGACCTGTTGGTGACGCGCGAGAAGCTGATGCTGGCCATCACGCACGACTTCAAGGCACCTTTGGGCTCCATTATGGGCTATGCCGACTTGCTGTCGAGGCTTACGGTGGACGAACGCCAACGATTCTATTTAGACAACATGAAAACTTCGTCGGAGCATCTGCTGAAGTTGGTGATCGATTTGCTCGATTTCCATCGTCTCGACCTTCACAAAGCCGAGGTTCATCGTGTGACCTTTCATCCGGCCCATTTATTGGAGGAAATCTATGTCAGCTTTGAACCGCTGACAGCGGAGAAGGGGCTGACCCTGCGTCGAGAGATTTCGGACGAGTTGAACGGCACTTACATCTGCGACCCCTTGCGTCTGCGGCAGATCATCACCAACCTGCTGTCGAATGCGGTCAAGTTCACCGATAAGGGAGGCATTACGTTGACGGCGCGTTACGAAAACCGCTGCTTGGTAGTGGCCGTGTCTGACACCGGAAAGGGCATGGAACCGGCCGACCGCGAACGCATCTTCCAGGAGTTCACCCGCTTGCCGGGTGCACAGGGCAAGGAAGGGTTCGGTTTGGGGCTTTCCATCGTCCGCATGCTGGTGCAGCTGCTCGAAGGCAGTATCGACGTGGACAGTGTTCCCGGCAAGGGCAGTACGTTCACGGTGCGCATCCCCATCTTCCCGGTGAACAAGAACGAAGCTGACGACAGAAAGCAGACGTTGCCCGAAAAGCCGGAACCGGATGAACCGGTGGCCGAAGAAGCGCAGCAGCCGGAGCCGGAAAGTCCGCCATTGAAGAAAGTTTTGCTGATCGACGACGACCGCATCCAGCTGACGCTGACTTCGGCCATGTTGTCGCAAAGCGGCATCGGGTCCGTGGCGTGCCTGCAATTGGACGAACTGCTCGACGCTCTTCGCACGGAGCGGTTCGATGTGTTGCTGACGGATGTGCAGATGCCGGCTATCAGCGGATTCGACCTGCTGAAGCTGTTGCGTGCTTCCAACATTCCTCAGGCAAAGGAGATTCCGGTAATAGCCGTTACGGCCCGCAGCGACATGCAGCGCAGCGAGTTTGTCGAGCATGGGTTTGCCGGATGCCTGCACAAACCCTTTACGGTGTCGGAGCTGCTGGGCGAACTGGGTGGGCAGGAAATGCCGCGACGGACGGAAGCGGCGACTGAGGAAACAGACGCAACTTCAGCGCATGGTTATAACTTCTCGGCACTGACTGCCTTTTCGGGCAACGATGCCGAGGCTTCGAAGTCCATCCTCGAAAGTTTTGCTACAGAGACCGGACTGAATAGAGACCGCTTGAAGAAAGGTCTTGATGACGGTAATCTGAAAGAGGTTTCGGCTGTAGCGCATAAGATGATACCGTTGTTCACCCTGATTGGTGCGACGGAGCTGGTCGTACGTTTGCGCGAGTTGGAGGCTGCCCGCGATGTATCTTTCACCGACCACCTGAAGCAATGCACGGGCGAGGTGCTTGCCGCGGTCGATGAGGTGTTGGAGCAGTTGAAGAAAGAACTCTGACGCTTTCCGGAAATCTTGTTTCGGACTGACAGACCGGAAACGGAACTATATAATCTTCAACTCTTTGGCTATCTTGCAGGCTTCGATGGAGTTTCTCACTTGCAGTTTGTTCAATATCTCCTGCCGGTGCCGGTTCACGGTGTTGATGCTTATGTACAGTTCCTCGGCGATGTCTTTGCTCGTTCTTCCCAGACTGATCAGCTGAAGGACTTGCCTTTCGCGTCGGGAGAGGATGTTGAGGTCGTTGTCGTCTTTCAGCTCGATTGTCTGTCCGCTGACGGCGTTGGCTACGATTCCCTTGGCAGATATGTCGAACAGAAGAGGGTTGTACAGACATAATGCCAGCCATAAGTTGTTGCCGGACGGAGACATGGCGATGTAGAACAGTCTGTGCAGTACCCGGATGTAATTCCCGGCGGGACTCTTCATCCGTAGCTTGTTCATCAGGAAAAAAGACGATTGCTTGTCCTTGGGTTGCTGCCTTACGAAATGGAAGAAGCGGAGTTCTTGCAGGTATTTGCTGTTCAGGTCGTCCGGATGGATGAGCCGGAGAATGTTTTCTTCCCAGATGGAGTAAATCCGTTCGGCTTCGCTGTCTTCTTTGAGGCCGAGGGTTTCCGCAAACTTGCCGTAGTAGATGTAGCTGGTGTCTGTATGCATGTCGCTCAGTACGGCAATGGCCTGTTCGGTACAGGCGTAGCTTCGGGCAATGCCTTTGAAGTAGTCCAGTTTGTCGGGACACGCCGGTATGCTGTCAGACGCAGGCCTGAGTAGTTCGTTGTTCAGCTGGTGGATGATTTCCATGGCAAAATGGTTATTTTTAGTCATTGTACAGCCGGATGCGGGACTGTACCTTTGCAAAAATAATCAATTTGTACAAAGACCGATCAGAAAAGTGCCGGAAAAGGTACAATCGGTCTTCGATAACCGTGTTAAAACAAGCTTACGATGAAGAAACGGATATTATCAATTTTGTTTGTTGCAATGTCTTTACAGTCGGCTATGGCACAGTCTTTGGAAAAAATGCAGTGGTTCAACGAACCGGAGGAATGGGAAATAGAGGGGCGTACATTGTCCATGTTTGTAACGCCTCAGAGTGATTATTGGCGTATTTCGCACTACGGATTTACGGTGGACGATGCGCCTTTCTACTATGCCACGTATGGCGGAGAGTTCGAAGCCAAGGTGAAGGTGACGGGAGACTATAAAGCACGTTTTGACCAGGCAGGCCTCATGCTGCGCATCGATCACGAGAACTATATCAAGGCAGGTATAGAGTTTGTGGACGGAAAATTCAATTTGAGTACGGTGGTTACCCACAAGACTTCCGACTGGAGTGTCATTGCCCTGGATCAAAAAGTGGATTGTGTTTGGATAAAGGCCGTCAGACGACTCGATGCCGTCGAAGTGTTTTATTCTTTCGACGACAAGGAATACACACTGATGCGCAATGCCTGGATGCAGGATAATATCCCCATGCAGGTCGGACTGATGGGAGCCAGTCCCGATGGCGAGGGATTCAAGGCTACCTTCGAGCACTTCAAGGTGAAGCATCTGCCCGACCAGCGTCGGCTGGAGTGGCTTAAGAAAAATGCCGAGTAATTTTACCAGTTTTTCCGATTAGGCTGCAGTCGTTACGATACGTGTATTTGCAGCCTTTCTACCACACTTGCGTCGCTCGTGTGGGACACTTGCACGGCTCGCGAGCAACACTTGTACGGCTCGCGAGCCGTGCAAGTGTTGTATATCGGGGTGGTCTGTGTGCTCTTCCTTCACAGCCGTTTCTGTTGCGTTCTTATGTTTCACGTTTCACCGTAACAAGCTGTCTGTCTGCCGTTTATTGTGAAACGTGAAGGACTGGTCCACCTTTCGTGTGTGAAAGGTGAAATAGTTTTTTGCCTCGGAGCAACAAATGTCGAAATAAATTGTTTACTTTGTGAAAGTTTGTGAGGCGAGGGTGAAGGGGGAGACGATTGGTTTGTTCACGTCATTCACCGTCCTTTACAGACGTGCTTCGTATGTGATGCTTGTGTATGGAAAAGAAAAAGAAATGGTTGAAATGGGTGGCCTGGATATTGCTTACGCCGGTCCTGCTGTTCGTTTTGCTGATGATATTGCTTTATGTGCCTCCGGTACAGAATTTTCTGCGGAAACAGATAACGTCCATTGCTTCCGAATCGACGGGATGGGACATATCCGTAGAACGCATCGACCTGCGTTTCCCGCTGAACCTGCTGGTCAGAGGTGTGCAAGTGATACAGCCTGCCGATTCGGTGGCCGGAGTGATGCAGCCTGATACGCTGCTCCGACTGGAAAGCCTGAACGTGCACGTGCAGGCCTGGCCTTTGCTGCGCGGACAGGTCGAGGTGGACGACATTACGCTGAAACAGGTGGCTGTCAATTCCTCCAATCTGGTGGATGGCATGCTCATCAGAGGTGTGCTGGGCAACTTCTCACTCAGAAGCCACGGTGTTGACCTGACCAACGAGGCTGTCGTACTGAACGACGTCGAACTGGCCGATACCCACTTGCAGGTGATGCTGAATGATACGACCGAAGCGGCTCCCGATACGACTTCAACTCCTGTCAACTGGAAGGTGAAACTGAACACCATGCGGCTGAAAAACGTTTCGGTCAGCCTTGACATGCCGCTCGATTCCATGCGTCTGACCGCCCGTCTGGGAGAAGTGGGTCTGGAGGATGCAACCGCCGACCTTGGCCGTCAGCTATATGGCTGGCGACGTTTCCAGCTTGGCGAAGCGGCTCTTACTTACGATTCCGGTTCGGCCCGGCCTGCCGAAGGTTTCGACGCATCGCACGTCGCCTTGCGCGACATCCGGATAGGAATCGACTCGGTGCTGTACTATGGAAGAAATATGAGTGCCGTGATACGCGAATTTTCGATGAACGAACGCTCCGGATTGAGCGTCACTTCGCTGACCGGACGCCTGTTGGCCGATTCGGCCGTGATACGGGTGCCTTCCCTGCAACTGCAGACGCCCAACAGCGAAATGAATCTGACTGCACAAACCTATTGGGAGCTGGTTGATATCCCCACTACCGGACGTTTGTCGGCTCGCTTCAATGCCTACATCGGCAAGCAGGATGTGCTGCTCTTTGCCGGCGGACTGCCCGAAAGCTTCAAGAAGGCCTATCCTTTCCGTCCGTTGGTGATTCATGCCGGCACGGAGGGCAATCTGAAGCAAATGCAGATTTCACGCTTCACGGCCGACCTGCCGGGCGCCTTTTCGATGAGCGGCGGGGGCGAATTGTGGAACCTGACCGACAGCCTGACACGCAGCGGTTCGTTGGACCTCGAGATGCAGACACACGACCTGAACTTCCTGACCGACCTGGCAGGAATGGCTTCCGACGGTTCTTTCATCATTCCCGACAGTATGCGTTTGGGTGCCCGTCTCGACCTGGAAGGTTCACGCTATACGGCCAAGATGAAACTGCATGAAGGGCACGGATTCCTCGACCTGAACGCTTTCTACGACACATCTTCCGAGAACTACGAAGCCGATTTGGTGATAGACTCATTGCAGTTGCACCACTTCCTGCCCAAAGACTCCCTTTATCTGCTTTCGGCCAAGGTACGCGCCAAGGGAAGGGGGACCGATTTGGCTTCTTATCGGACCATGGCAGACGTGCAGGCTTCGTTAGGCAGGTTGCAATATGCGGGTTGGGACGTGTCGGGCGTACATCTGGAGGCGGGACTGAAGTCGCAGCTTGCCACTGTGCACCTGTCCAGCAACAACACGCTGCTACAGATGCAGGCCGATGCCGACATGCGTCTTGACCGCCGTTATCTGGACGGTAAATTGAAAATGGATGTGGCTCAGCTGGATTTACATAAACTGGGCATTGCTCCCCAACCTCTGAAGCGCCCCTTTGCTTTCCAGTTAGGAGCGGAAGCCCGTCGCGACTCCATCAAGCTCGCGATGAATGCAGGCGACCTGAGCCTGAATTTCCGGGCTGAGAACACGCTGAAACACCTGCTTGACCAATCAGACAAGTTTATGAAAGTGCTGACGGCACAGATCGATAACCGCAGGCTCGACCATGCTGCCCTGCGCAAGCTGCTTCCCTCGGCAGGCATGTATCTGACAGCCGGTAAGGAAAACCCTGTCAGTTATTACCTGGCTACTAAAAACATCACGTACGACGACTTCCGGCTTGGCTTTGGATTTACTCCCGAAATCGGCATCAACGGACGGACGACGTTGCGCGGTCTGCACGTCGATTCCCTGCAGCTCGATACGTTGTTCTTTGCCATTTCGCAGGATACTACCCGCATGAAGCTGCAAGGCGGTGTCGTCAATGCTCCCGGCAATCCACAGTTCGTATTCCGCAGCACGCTGACGGGCGAGATACGCAGCGAGGACGCCGAACTGACTGCCGACTTTGTGGACGGTGAAGGACGTACGGGACTGCTGTTTGGCATCAATGCACGTCCGCTGACCGAAGGACATGGCAAGGGCAACGGCGTATTGTTGCGCCTGACGCCGTCCGAACCGATCATCGCTTTCCGCAAGTTCCGGTTTGCCGATGAGGCCAACTGGCTGTATCTGCATAAGGACATGCGCGTGTATGCCAATGTCGATATGGATAGCGACGACGGCATCTGTTTCCGTATGCAGTCGGACAGAAGCGATACGGTGTCGCTGCAAAACATGAACATCGAACTCGACCGTTTCCGGCTGAGCGAGTTGACGGCCATTATGCCTTACCTGCCCCGCATCACGGGATTGCTGTCGGCCGAGGCCCATTATGTGCAGACAGCTACTTCCCTGCAGTTGTCCGCCGAAGCCAACGTCAAACAGCTGACGTACGAGAAGCAACCGGTGGGCGATATAGGTTTAGGGGCGACCTGGCTGCCCGGTGAGTCGGGACAACACTATTTGAATTCTTACCTGATGGTGAACGATGAAGAAGTGATGACGGCCGACGGAACTTTAGTGCAGCAGGGCGAGGCCGAAACGCTGGACATAATGGCTTCCCTGAATCGTTTCCCGTTGCAGATAGCCAATGCCTTTGTGCCCGACCGCATGGTGCAGCTGAACGGGCATGCAGGTGGAGAGTTGCGTGTCGAAGGCGCGCTCGACAAACCTCAGCTCAATGGAGAAGTGGCTTTGGACAGCGTGTCAGTCTTCGCCCGTCAGGCAGGAGCCAGGTTCTGGTTCGACAACCGTCCGATACGCTTCGAGAACAACCGTCTGCTGTTCAATCAGTTCTCGATATACACTACCAGCCGGAATCCGTTCACGATCGACGGTAATGTCGATTTCCGCGACCTGAACCGTCCGACGGCCAACCTGAACCTGAAGGCTCAGAACTATACGTTGCTCGATGCACCCCGTACCCGTGAAAGTCTGGTGTATGGCAAGGTCTTTGTCGATCTGATGGCTACCGTTCGCGGTCCGTTGGATGCGTTGGTGATGCGAGGCAACATGAACCTGTTGGGAAACACCGATGTGACCTACGTCATGACCGATTCGCCGTTGACGGTCGAGGACCGGCTGGACGGACTGGTCACTTTTACTTCGTTTGCCGATACCACTTCCGTACACCCCGTCGAAGTGCAGACTCTGTCGTTGGGAGGAATGGATATGGTGATGACTGTCCACATCGACAATGCCGTACGGTTGCGGGCCGACCTCAATCCCGACCGAAGCAATTACGTCGAGCTGGAAGGCGGGGGCGACCTGACCCTGCAATACACGTCGATGGGCGAAATGAATCTGAACGGCCGCTACACGTTGTCGGGCGGTAAAATGAAATATTCGCTTCCCGTCATTCCCCTGGAAGAATTTAAGCTGACCAACGGCAGCTATGTGGAATGGAGAGGCGACCTGATGAACCCCATACTGAACCTGACTGCCACGGAACGGAAACGTGCCTCGGTGGCTACCGATGATGACGGCGGATCGAAGATGGTCAACTTTGATGTTTCCATCTCGATCAAGAACCGTCTGGAAGCCCCCGAACTGGTATTCGACATTGCTGCTCCCGAGGATGCGACGGTCGAGAACGAACTGCAGGCCATGGGTGCCGAAGAGCGCAGTACGCAGGCTATTGCCATGCTGGCTACAGGCGTTTATCTGAAGAGTGGTGCAAAGGGAGGCGGACTGAACATGGGTGCTGCGCTGAACAGTGTGTTGCAAAGCCAGATTAATGCGCTTGCCGGTTCGGCTTTCGAAAAGATGGATGCCAGCTTCAGTGTGGGCATCGAGGACCGTACGGCTGCCGAAACGGGTGAAAAGCAGACCGACGTCAGCTTCCGTTATTCGCAACGTTTCTTTAACGACCGTGTACAGATTGTGATTGGTGGCAAGGTGTCCACCGGAGCCAATGCAACCAACGATGTTGAGTCGTTCATCGACAACATTTCGCTGGAATACAGGTTGGACGCCTCGGGAACCCGCTATGTACGTGTGTTCCACAACAAGAACTACGAGAGCATTCTGGACGGAGAAATTACCGAAACCGGTGTCGGCCTTGTGCTTCGCCGGAAGATGGACCGTCTGGGCGAGCTGTTTATCTTCAAGCGCAACAAGAAGAAGGACGATAAGTTAGTAGAAGAATGACAAGAAGCATGAAGAGGAAACATATATGAAACGATTGATACTATATTTGATAGGGCTGGCTTTCCTGTCGGCATGTTCCACAACGAAACATCTGCCCGAGGGAGAAATCCTCTATACGGGACAGAAACCGATGATTGTGGAAAACCGCAGTACTACCTCCGTAGGCGAAACAGCCATGGAAGAGATTGAAGCCGCGCTTGCCACAGCTCCCAACAATTCTTTTTTGGGCAGTTCGACCCTGCGTATTCCTTTTCCTTTCGGCTTGTGGGTGTACAATGGTTTTGTGAAGTATGAAAAAGGCATCGGTCGCTGGATATTCAATAAGTTTGCGGCCAAGCCGGTGTTGCTTTCTTCGGTCAATCCCGATATCCGTCAGAAGGCAGCGAGCAATCTGTTGCGCGATTACGGCTATTTCAACGGGACGGTAAGCTATCAGACATTTATCGATCCGAAAGATTCGCTGAAGGCCAAATTGCAATATACGGTGGACATGCGCAATCCTTATGTTATCGATACGGTGACCTATCACGGTTTCACCGAACGTACCTTGCGCATCATGGAGGCGAGTCGCCGCCGCTCGCTGATCAGTCCGGGCGAACAGTTCAATGTGCTCGACTTGGACGGTGAGCGTACCCGCATCAGCGACTTGCTGCGCAACGTGGGTTGCTATTTTTTCCGTCCCGATTATCTGGTCTATCAGGCCGATACGACATTGGTCCCCGGCGGACATGTAGCCATGCGGATGGTGCCTGTTGCCGGGATGCCGAAGAGTGCCGAACGCCCTTTCTATGTGGGGCGTAAGTCGTTTTTCCTGTTGGGAAAGCAGGGCGAGATGCCCAATGACAGTCTGGAATACAAAGACTTGAAGATTTACTATCACGATAAACTGAAACTTCGTCCCAACATGGTGTACCGTTGGGTGAACTATCAGGGATACCGGATGAAACGCCAGGTACAGGACAGTACCGGCATAACGCGTCGCCGTTCGTTCGAGGGACTGTTCAGTGCTTATCGGCAGAGTCGTGTGCAGAATCGCCTTTCCAATGTAGGTATTTTCCGTTATGCCGACATACAGTATGTGCCACGTGATACGGCGCTTGTATCCGACACACTCGATATCAATATTGTGGCTATGCTCGACAAACCTTACGATGCGGAGTTCGACTTCAACATAAAGATGAAGAGCAACAACCAGACGGGACCCGGTGCGTCGTTTACGGTGACCAAGAACAATGTATTCGGTGGTGGAGAGACGTGGAACGTAAAGTTAGACGGTTCTTATGAATGGCAGACTGGCAAGGATCGTTCTTCGCTGATGAACAGTTATGAGTTGGGACTGTCCACTTCGCTGACGTTTCCGCGTGTAGTCTTTCCGCGAATGGGTGATCGCGAGTACGACTTCCCGGCTACGACGACATTCCGTTTGTATGCCGATCAGTTGAACCGTGCCAAATACTATAAGCTGTTGGCTTTCGGTGGAAATGCTACGTACGATTTTCAACCCAAGCCCACCAGCAAGCATAGCTTTACACCTTTCCGTCTGACGTTTAATGTCCTACGCGATCCGACCGACGCGTTTCAGAATCTTCAGGCAGAGAATCCGGCTTTGTACGTCAGTTTGCGCGATCAGTTCATCCCGGCTATCGAGTACACCTATACTTACGACAATGCTTCGGTGCGTTCGGTGCGCAATCCCATCTGGTGGCAGACTACCGTTGCTTCGGCCGGTAACCTGACTTCGGCCATTTACCGTCTGTGTGGGCAGCCGTTCAGTAAAAAAGACAAGACGTTGCTTGGGGTACCTTTTGCCCAGTTCCTGAAGCTGAATACCGAGTTCCGTTATCATTTTCGGATCGATAAGAATCAGTTGATAGCTTCGCGCATTGCAGCAGGTGCCATCTGGTCTTATGGAAATACTACGACAGCACCTTATACCGAACAGTTCTACATCGGTGGTGCCAACAGTGTCCGTGCCTTTACTGCACGCAGTATAGGTCCCGGCGGCTATCCGCCCGATGAGGACAATAAGTATTCGTTCATCAATCATGTGGGCGATGTTCGTTTGGAAGCGAATATCGAGTATCGTTTCCGTATTATCAGCGATCTGCATGGAGCCTTGTTCCTCGATGCGGGCAACGTCTGGCTGATTCGCAAGGACGATTCGCGTCCCGGTGGCGAACTGACGTTGAAGGATTTTGCCAACCAGATTGCACTGGGTACGGGCTTCGGATTGCGATACGACCTTGATTTTCTGGTGTTTCGATTGGACTGTGGTGTCGGATTGCACGATCCTTACGATACCGGGAAGTCGGGCTATTACAACATTCCGAAGTTTCGCGATAGTTTAGCCGTACATTTTGCTATCGGTTACCCGTTCTGATGCTACGTTGGTGTGAACGTTCTTTCCCTGACAGCGCACATACTAATTTGACAGCATTCCGGTGTTTTTATTGGATAATCTCAGTAAAATTCCTTAATTTTGTCGCATCATTAAAACGAAAAATACACTAACCTTTTTAATATAACAAGATATGAAACCTACATTATTCTTATTGGCAGCCGGTATGGGCAGCCGTTACGGTGGTTTAAAACAATTGGACGGACTGGGCCCGAACGGCGAAACCATCATGGATTATTCTATCTACGATGCTATCCATGCAGGGTTTGGCAAGCTCGTGTTCGTTATCCGTAAAGACTTTGAACAAGATTTCCGTGATAAAATCATTTCTAAATACGAAGGACACATCCCCTGCGAATTGGTATTCCAGTCGTTGGATGCACTGCCCGAAGGCTTTACCTGTCCTGAAGGTCGTACGAAACCTTGGGGTACGAATCATGCCGTACTGATGGGTGCCAATGTTATCAAGGAGCCTTTTGCCGTTATCAATTGTGATGACTTCTATGGTCGTGACTCGTTCCAAGTAATGGGTAAGTTCTTGGCTAATCTGCCGGAAGGCTCGAAGAATGTATATTCGATGGTGGGTTTCCGTGTGGGCAATACGTTGAGCGAGAGCGGTACCGTATCACGCGGCATCTGTACGACGGACGACAAACATCTGCTTACCTCGGTAGTGGAGCGTACCAAGATTCAGCGCATCGACGGCGAAGTGAAGTACATTGACGACAATGGCGAATGGACGGCTACAGCCGACACGACTCCCGTCAGCATGAACTTCTGGGGCTTTACTCCCGATTACTTTGCCTACAGTGCCGAGTATTTCAAGACTTTCTTGAGCGATCCAAAGAATATGGAGAATCTGAAGAGCGAATTCTTCATTCCGTTGATGGTGGATAAGCTGATCAACGAAGGTACTGCTACGGTAGAGGTATTGGATACGACCAGCAAGTGGTTTGGCGTTACGTATCCGGAAGATCGTCAGAGCGTTGTGGACAAGATCAAGGCGTTGGTTGATGCCGGCGAATATCCTGCCAAACTGTTTTGATAAAGGCGAACTGTTCGATAGATAAATATGAAGGCGTAGGGCTGTAGCAGGCTCTGCGCTTTTTTTGTATGCGCTGCAAGTCGGATGGGATCTACCTTCGTTACGCTAACTGTGCAGCTTGGCTGCACTAACTGTTGCAGTGGAACTGCATTAACTGTGCAGCGCAACTGCATGAACTGTTGCAATTCGGAGCGCTGACTGAGGCTTTTTTTGTGGACAGTTGGATGGTTCGAGCTATGCTGTAGCCCGGGAGAAATGCAGGGGATGAGGCATAATAAAAAGAGGTGCATATTTTCATATGTACCTCTTTTTATTTGTGTCGGAATGAGGCGACTCGAACGCCCGACCCCTACGTCCCGAACGTAGTGCGCTACCAACTGCGCTACATTCCGATACCTTATTAAAAAAAGTGGTGTCACCAGGAATCGAACCGGGGACACAAGGATTTTCAGTCCTTTGC
>CABROZ010000024.1 GCA_902472795.1 uncultured Bacteroides sp.
AACGATACTTGAGCAACAAAAAAGGCGCCCGTAAAGAGCGCCATATTAATCGATTGTAATCAATTTAACTATTTGATAATCAAATGTTTATTTACCGATGCAGAAATTCTTAAATATATTTCCCAGCACCTCATCAGTCTCGATAGTTCCACCTACTATTTCGCCGAGGTGGTACAGGCATTCGCGTAGATCCTGACTGATGAAGTCACCGGAAAGGTTGGAAGAAAGTCCTTCCTGTACGCGATGGATGGCAGAGAGGGCATGGGTCAAGGCTTCGTAATGTCGAACATTGCTTACGACTATGTCGGTTTGTGAAAGATCGGGTAGGGCAGCAAAGTCGATGAGTAGCTTCTGGAGGGCATTTAGGCCTTTTTTCTGTTTGGCTGCAAGGGGAATGACGCGGATGTCTTTAGGCAGGCTATCGAAAGTGATGGATGAGGCCTGAGGAACCAGATCCGCCTTGTTGACTACCAGGATGAGGTGTTTGTTTTCGCATCGGGGCAATATCTTTTCAGCCAACTGGTGGTATTGCTCATGAGCACATGTCGCATCAATGACCCACAGGACGATGTCGGCCTGGTCAAGCTTTTGGAAAGTACGTTCAATACCCAAGCTTTCAATGGTATCGTGTGTATCGCGTATGCCGGCCGTGTCGATGAAGCGAAAGGTGATGCCTCCTAAGTTCAGAGTATCTTCGATGACGTCGCGTGTGGTACCATGGATGTCGCTTACAATGGCACGTTCTTCGTTCAGAAGTGCATTCAGTAAGGTCGATTTACCTACATTCGTCTCGCCTACGATAGCTACGGGAACACCGTTTTTAAGGGCGTTGCCTACACTGAACGAGTTGGCCAGACGACTGATCACTGTTTCTATTTGGGATGCGATGGACTGTAACTCCGAACGGTCAGCAAATTCCAGTTCTTCATGATCACTGAAGTCCAGTTCCAATTCCATGAGTGAGGTGAGGTGCAGAAGTTTGTCCCGTAATTGCGCGAGTTCACGACTGAATCCGCCTCGCATCTGGTTCATGGCCATGCGGTGGGTAGCAGCCGAAGTTGAGGCTATCAGGTCGGCTACCGCTTCGGCTTGACTCAGATCCATTTTGCCATTCAGAAAGGCCCGTTGGGTATATTCTCCCGGGCCTGCAGCACGACATCCGTTTCTGATGAGAAGTTGCATGACTTGTTGGAGAATGTACGAAGATCCGTGGCATGAAATCTCTACGGAATCTTCGCCCGTGTACGAATGAGGAGCACGAAAGAGGCTGACCAATACTTCATCCACTACTTCGCCTGCATCCGTATGGATTTGGCCAAAGGCTAAGGTATAGGCAGGCCGTTCGTTCAAAGACTTACCTGTAGCAGGAGTGAAAATTCGGTCGGTGATGATGATGGCTTGTGGACCGGACACACGTATGATTCCGATAGCACCGCCCGGGGCAGTGGCTATGGCACAAATGGTATCGTTAGATAGTTGTATGTTCACGTTGGTTTACCTCTCTGAAAAAACTGTTCTCTTTTGATTTGCAAAGATACGTTATTCGCGTAACATCGTGAAATCTTGGGAGAAGAATTATGGCTGTGGATAGAGAGCTTTGGAGAGTATGTGAACTATTTTCTCTAAATATTGACGGTCGGTTTCATCGAAGGTAGCTGGCTGGTCGCTGTCGATATCAAGTACTCCTTTTACTTCTCCGTTGGCCATGACAGGTATTACAATTTCAGAACGTGAGAGCGAACTGCATGCTATGTGGCCGGGGAAGAGGTCAACATCGGCTACGACTTGCGTCTTTTCTTCTGCCCATGCGGTACCGCATACACCACGGCCTTTCCTGATGCGGTAGCAGGCTACGCTTCCTTGGAAGGGTCCTAAGTGCAGTTCGTCGTCATTCACCATATAAAAGCCTACCCAAAAGAAATCAAAAGCCTCCTTCAGTGCTGCTGACGTATTGGCCAGTATGCTTACGGCATTGGTTTCGCCTTCGATCAGTGGCGCAAATTGAGTGAGGAACGCCTGATAGCGTTCCTCTTTACTCATATGTTCATTGGTCTTGAAACTTGCTTCCATTTATTTGGTTTTATTTTTTAAGGGAACTGTTAGATGCGGTCTAATACTGCTTTGATCAGGTCGTCTATCTGATTCTTGTAACCAGTATTGGCTTCCTTGATCAGTCGGTTGGCAATGACCATGCAAACGGTAGTAGCCTTGTGCCCCATCAGTCGGCTCAGTCCGGCCAGTGCCGAACTCTCCATCTCGAAGTTGGTGATGCGGTGCCCCTGATACTCGAAGCTTTCAATTTTCTCATTCTGATGTGGGTCGGCCAAAGGAATACGGAGTTGGCGTCCTTGCGGACCGAAAAATCCTCCGCATGCCACCGTTACACCGCGTACCATGTCCTGGCGGGCAATGCGTTCTACCAGTTCCTTGTCTGCATGGATCACGTACGGAGCAGGTGCACAAAGGTTGCCGCTCCATCCCAGGTGGTTCAGTAGGGCACGTTCCATGGGCAGGTCGCAAACGGCATTGCGTCCGGCATAGAAGTTGAGCAGGCCGTCGAAGCCAACAGAGATTTCAGAACAAATGAAGGTACCTACAGGAGTATAGGGTTGCAGACCGCCGCATGTACCGATACGTACGATTTCAAGCTGGCGGAAGCAGTCGTTCTCTTCGCGCGTTTGGAAATTGATATTGGCCAGCGCGTCAAGTTCGTTCATTACGATGTCCACGTTGTCACATCCGATGCCGGTAGATACTACCGTGATGCGTTTCCCCTGATAGCTGCCGGTAATGGTATGAAATTCCCGGCTCTCTACTTCGCACTCTTTATTTTCAAAATGCGAAGCAACGAGGGCTACACGACCGGGATCGCCCACAAGAATTACTTTATCGGCCAGCCATTCAGGCTTTACATGCAAGTGGAAAACAGAACCGTCTTCGTTGATAATCAGTTCGGAAGGGGGAAAATATTTCTTCATAAGCAAAAGTTTTTAATGGGATTATGGGACTACGAGCCATAAGTTTCCGGTTCTTTTTCTCGCTGTTGGGATGATGAACCGGTGCAAAACTTATGGCTTGTAGCTTGTTGTTTGGAGTTATTTATTCATTGGTTGCCCATTCCCTCCCGTAGTGGGGCGGGCGATGGTTTCGCGCATATCGGTATCAGCCTGAATGTTTTTCATGCGGTAGTAATCCATGATACCCAGATTGCCGTTGCGGAAGGCTTCGGCCATGGCTTTGGGCACTTCGGCTTCGGCTTCTATCACCTTGGCACGGGCTTCCTGAGCTTTGGCTTTCATCTCCTGTTCGCTGGCTACGGCCATGGCGCGGCGCTCTTCGGCCTTAGCCTGGGCGATGTTCTTGTCGGCGTTGGCCTGATCCATCTGAAGGGCAGCGCCGATGTTCTTACCTATGTCGATATCGGCAATGTCGATGGAGAGAATCTCGAAAGCGGTACCCGCATCCAGTCCTTTGCGGAGTACGAGTTTAGAGATGGAATCGGGATTTTCGAGTACCGACTTGTGGCTTTCGCTCGAACCGATGGACGATACGATACCTTCGCCTACGCGAGCCAGTACGGTGTCTTCGCCGGCACCACCTACCAGCTGACGGATGTTGGCACGTACGGTGACGCGAGCCTTGGCGATGAGCTGGATACCATCTTTGGCTACGGCGGTGACAGGCGGAGTATCGATCACCTTGGGATTTACGGACATCTGTACGGCTTCGAATACGTCACGTCCGGCCAGGTCGATGGCAGTGGCCATCTGGAAGGGCAGGTCGATGTTGGCTTTGGCTGCCGACACCAGTGCGTGAACCACTTTTTCTACATGTCCGCCTGCCAGATAGTGGGCTTCGAGCCCGTCGCGGGTGATGTTGTTCAGTCCGGCTTTGTGGGCTTCGATCAGTCCGGGTACGATGACATAAGGCGGCACGTTACGGATGCGCATCAGGAAGAGTTGCACCAACGAGATGTTCACTCCCGATACCTTGGCCGAAAGCCAGAGGAAGAAGGGTACGTAATGGAAAAAAAGTACCAGAAAGATGATGCCTCCCACGACAAGGAAAGCAGTCAGATACAGTGAGCTTGTGTCCATTGTTTTAGGTTTTTAAACGGTTAGTTCTTAGATTTTTTGATTTTTTCTTTTTGATTTCATTTTTGCTTTTCCACCAGTATGACGCCGTCGGTGATGCGGGTCACAACGATGGGAGTTTTCTCGTCCAGCAGGCCGTCGGCCGACTTCACTTCGACGATGTCGCCTCCTATTTCGGCATATCCGATCAGAGCCAGGCGAGTGGTGCTAATGCCTGTGTCGCCCACCTTTACTTTGGCTTCGGCGGTGCGATCTACTTTCGACGAAATGTCTTCTTTCAGTGCCAGCTTATCTAATGTTTTCGACCGCATGAACAGTATCAGCGAACCGACACATCCTAATGCCGATATGGCTAAGGTGATAAATCCGGCCACTGTTCCCATGTGGGCAAAGGCATAGTAATTGGCAAAGATGATGCAACCCCCTGCCAGGATGCCTGAGATGCTGATTCCAGGTATGACGAACAGCTCCACCAGGAAGAGGATGATGGCGGCCACGATCAGTACGGCAATGATAAGTATGTCCATAGTGTTTTTCCTTATATGGTTTTTATTTAAGTCCTTTCTCTAACTGACGCACTTGTATGGCTGTCTGTTCGATGTCGTCGGCCAGTTGTTCGATGCGTTTTTCGATGTCAAGCATGCCGGGAGCCATTTTTTCTTTTTCAGCTTGTGTGGCCGATGCGTAACGTTTGCGCAGGTTTTCGAGTTTATTGCTTTGCTGGGCATAGCTGTTTTCTAACTGACGGTAGTTCTGAAAGGCCTTCTTGGCTTGTGGCGAGCGGAAGTCTGCCATTTGGTAATAGACGGTCCGGTCATCGACGATGAACTCGAAATCGTGTTTCTGTTTAACCTCAGTCTTTTCGGTTTCGATGTTTTTCATCCGTTGACGGGCTTCAGCTACAAGATTGTTGTCGGTCCACGTCTGTTTGATGGAACTCAGGCGTGCCAAGGCAAGCAGTTTTTCATGATCTGTATTTTCGTAACTATATACTTGCTTGGTGGTATTGGGGATGAACACGTAGATGCACACTTTACCTTCGGGCTGATGGCGGTCGGAAGCGAACCATCCCAGATTGTTGTATTCATCGACCACGTACATGTAGTCGTTGTAGGGCGAGTTGAAGGGCATGCCGACGTTTTGTGGATTCAGATAGGTGACGTTCTCCGTGTTGTAGCGTGTGACAAAAATATCATATCCTCCTATTGATGCGGGACCGTCGGCCGCGTAATAGATGGTGATGCCGTCGGACATCACGTAGGGATAGTTGGCATTTACTCCTTCATTGATGGCACCGGGCAGGGGGGTACCTTTGCTCCACGAGTCTTGTTGTTTGTTGCTTGCCAGGATGTTCAGAGTACTGTCCTCGGGCAAGTATTCGGCATAGTAGATTTTGGTGCCGAGCTCGGTTTCATAGACAGTCGTTTCGCAAGGTTTCCGGTCTTTGAAATATTCGTTGTACATGAACAGTTTGCCGGCTTCCGGTCCTATCTTGTAAGCCTTCAGGAAGTCTTTTTTGTCCACAACCACGCTGTCGATGATGCACACTTCTTCCACACCCTTGAGCTGTCGCAATCCTATCTTGCTCTGCTGCAGCAGGCTTTCCGCCAGATCGGTCGAGCGTTTGCGCTTTTTCAGTTCGGCGATGTATTCTTCGTACACTTCGACGGCATCTTCGAAGCGATATACTTGGTGGTAAGCTTGTGCCAGATAGAGTTGTCCGCTGGGAACACGCCGCTTGACGGCTATCTCCAGAGGCTTGACAGCTTTTTCTGCCTCGTCGGTCTTCAGGCAGCACACACCGTACCACAGGTTGTAGTTGCCGTTCGACGGATTTGATTTGACGAAGCGTTGAAATGCCGGTTTCGCCTGGGCATATTCGCCTTTCTCGTACAGCTCTTTGGCTTTGGCCAGCGTTTGCGAGTAGGCACCGGTGCCCAGCAGGCAGGAGAAAAGCAGCAGGATATATTTCTTTTTCATATTTTTATTGTATTCATTATGCTATCAAAAGTTCAAAAATACAAATTAATCGCGAATAAAGCCTTTTTCGGTGATTCTATTATGTTAATTCTTCTTTAAATCATTCTTTTGCGTTATTTTTGTGCCCGATTTTCACAGGTTATGGCAAAGTACACAGAAGAAGAAAAAATGCTCCGCCGCATCGAAAAGCGGTTTGCCAAAGGGGTAGTGGAGTATGGGCTCATCGAAGAGGGTGACAAGATTCTCATCGGTCTTTCGGGCGGAAAGGACTCGTTGGCGCTGGTCGAATTGCTGGCACGCCGTGCACGCATTTATAAGCCGAGATTTTCGGTGGTTGCAGCTCATGTGGTGATGAAAAACATTGCGTACGAAAGCGATACCGACTATCTGCGCCGCTATGCCGAATCGTGGGGGGTGCCTCTTGTGACTTACGAGACCGGGTTTGACGCTTCGACCGATACCCGCAAGTCGCCGTGTTTTCTTTGTTCGTGGAACAGGCGCAAGGCTCTTTTTACGGTGGCCAAGGAACAGGGTTGCAATAAAATAGCCTTGGGGCATCATATGGATGACATCTTGGAAACGTTGTTGATGAACATCACATTTCAGGGCGCTTTCGGAACCATGCCACCCCGTCTGGTGATGAAGAAGTTCGATATGACCATTATTCGCCCCATGTGTCTGGTGCACGAATCAGATTTGGAGGAACTGGCCCGTGTGCGCGGATTCAGAAAGCAGGTGAAGAATTGTCCCTACGAACACGATTCGCATCGCAGTTCGATGAAAGACGTGCTGAAACAGCTGGAAGCAATGAATCCCGAAGCACGCTACAGCCTTTGGGGAAGCATGTCCAATGTTCAAGACGAACTATTGCCGCACAAAAGAGGATAAAAACGATGACCGAAGTCGGTTGGAGAGACAGAAATCATAATAACGAAATAATTTAAGAATAAGCAAAATGAAAGGACTTTACACAATTTTACTTCTTATCGTGTCCAACATCTTCATGACATTTGCCTGGTACGGGCATCTGAAGTTGCAGGAGGCAAAAATCATTTCAAACTGGCCGCTTTATGCGGTAATTCTCTTTTCGTGGGGCATTGCCTTGGCCGAATATTCATGTCAGGTGCCAGCCAATCGTATCGGCTTTGTCGGCAATGGCGGACCTTTTTCGCTGATGCAGCTCAAGGTTATTCAGGAAGCTATTACGCTTATCGTGTTCACGGTGTTTACTACGGTCTTGTTCAAGGGCGAGGCCTTGCACTGGAATCATTTTGTGGCTTTCATCTGCCTGGTGCTGGCCGTTTATTTTGTGTTCTATAAATAAAGGCGAGCCGACAGAGTTGAACAATCATTTCTTTACTAAAAACTAATACCATCTTATTACAGTTATGAACAATTTCGTGTTTTACAGTCCTACCGAGTTTGTATTCGGGAAGGACACGGAATCGCAAACTGGTAGCCTGGTGCGCAAGTACGGTGCTACCCGTGTGATGATAGTCTATGGCGGAGGCTCCGTCCAGAGGAGCGGTCTGCTTGCCCGGGTGAAACTGTCGTTGCAGGCTGCCGGCGTAGCCTATTGTGAGTTGGGAGGCGTACAGCCCAATCCTACCGAAGTGAGAGTGTATGAAGGCATCCGTCTCTGCCGCGAACAGCAAGTCGATCTGTTGCTTGCCGTAGGCGGCGGTTCGGTGATCGACACTGCCAAATCCATCGCAGTAGGGGCACTGTACGAGGGCGACTTCTGGGATTTCTACATTGGCAAAGCCGCCATTACCAAAGCGTTGAAGGTGGGCGTGGTTCTTACCATTCCAGCTGCCGGAAGCGAAGGCTCGGGCAATGCGGTCATCACTCATTCGGTCACGCTGCAAAAGCTGGGCATACGTGCTCCGGAAGTGCTTCGTCCGGTGTTTGCTGTCATGAACCCCGAACTGACATACACCCTGCCGGCTTATCAGACAGCCAGTGGCATTGCCGACATGATGGTGCACATCATGGAGCGTTACTTCACGAATACCGAAGGCGTTGAGGTAAGCGACCGCCTGTGCGAAGGTACCCTGCTGGCCATCATCAAGGAGGCTTACCGGCTGAAAAGCAATCCGACCGATTACGATGCACGTGCCAACATTATGTGGTGTGGCACTATTGCCCACAACGGTACGTGCGGAGTGGGGCGCGAGGAAGACTGGGCTTCGCACTTCCTGGAGCACGAAGTCAGCGCCCTTTACGACGTCACTCACGGTGCCGGTCTGGCTGTGATCGTGCCTGCCTGGATGGCTTTTGTGGCCGAACGCAACCCGAAGAAGGTGGCTCAGTTTGCCAATCGCGTATTTGGCGTGCCCCAGTCGGACGATCTGTTGGAGATGGCGTTGAGTGGCGTATCGCACCTGAAGTTCTTCTTCCGTTACATCGGCTTGCCTGTCAGCTTCAAGGAACTGGGCATCGAGCATCCCGACATCGACACGTTAGTGGCCAACCTGCATCGCAACAAAGGCATTACGGTAGGCAACTATGTGAAACTGACCTCGGCCGATACGGAGGAAATCTACCGCATGGCGTTATAAAACAAAAAAGGATTATGAACGACGATTCATTCGATTATACCAAGGTGCCGCATGGCTTTCTGCATTGCGGTGCTACGTGTTGCGGCAAGTCATCAAGGTGTTTGCGACATCTGGCCTATTGTCATCTGCCGTCGCAACTGGAGTCTTTCCGGATGCTGAACCCTTGTCGGACGGTCGAGGGTGAAGCAGCGTGCAGATATTACTTGTCCGACGAGCCCGTGCGCTATGCCCGTGGTTTCATGCGTACGGTGAAGGCGTTGACGCTGGGCGTGGCGGGTACTTTCCGCAATCGCGTCATTAGCTGTCTGGGGCGGAAGAACTATTACCTGACCCGCCGCGGAGAGCGTCTGCTGTCTCCGTCGGAGCAACAGCAGATTGTGCACATTGCCCGTTCGCTGGGTGTCGAGCTCGACGAGTATTTCGATGATTATGTTCTCGAGCGTCGTTGGACGTAGGAGCTTATCCGCTTCGCCCGATAACGGCTTATTTTATATTCCGATTAAGTCATTGTAAATCAGACAACGGCAGTTTCCTCCTGTTTCTATAAGAGGAAACTGCCGTTTCCTCGTTAGGGAACGCGCGTTTCCTACTGAGGGAATTCCCGTTCCCTCTAATGGTTACGGCCGTTTCCACGGGAGGGAACGGACGGAAAAACCGGTGTGACGGTTGGATGGTGGGTGATTGGCAATACCGATGGCGATATGCCGAATGGGGAAAAGAAAAGCGGCTATGTCCTTTTGGGGAGAGACATAGCCGCTTGTTTCATTTGATTTCTACTTCCTCTTTCATATCTATCTCTTCGCCTTGCGGGTCGTAGAAGATATATTGCAGAAACGCGAGTTTCTGGTTGGGAATGATTTTAATGCCAAATCCGTACTTCATCTGCCATTTCCGTTTCAGGGACATGAAGCCCTGATTGATGTAGGCGGCGATGTACGGGTGGATGTGTAACGAGAATTTCTTTATCTTCAGCTTGTTTACCAGATAGTCTATTTTGCTTTCCAGGGCATCTGTGAAGAGGATGGACGACTTGATGGTCCCCTTACCGAAGCAGGTGGGGCAGGTTTCCGTTGTGTTGACGTCCATAGCCGGGCGCACCCGTTGGCGCGTGATCTGCATCAGCCCGAATTTGCTCAGGGGCAGGATGTTGTGACGTGCCCTGTCTTTTTGCATGTTCTGGCACATGCGCTCGTAGAGCTTTTGCCGGTTCTCGGCTTCGTTCATGTCGATAAAGTCCACGACGATAATGCCTCCCATATCGCGGAGTCTCAGTTGGCGTGCCAGTTCGTCGGCGGCTCCCAGATTCACTTCCAGTGCGTTGGCCTCCTGCCCGTTGGCATTCTTGGTGCGGTTACCGCTGTTCACATCTACTACGTGAAGCGCCTCAGTATGCTCAATAATCAGGTAGGCACCACTTTTGTATGAAACGGTTTTTCCAAAAGAGGATTTAATCTGCTTGGTGATGCCAAAATTGTCGTAGATGGGTAGGGCGCCTTTATACAGTTTCACGATTCCTGCCCGTTCAGGGGCAATGAGAGTTACGTAATCCTTGATTTCGTGGAACACGGCTTCGTTGTTGACGTAGATGTTCTCGAACGAAGGATTGAACAAGTCGCGCAACAGTCCTACGGCGCGGCTGGTTTCTTCGTAAATCAGAGTGGGGAATTTGGTGGCTTTCTGTATTTTTACTACGGCGTCTTCCCAGTGTTTCAGCAATACTTTAAGTTCTCCGTCGAGTTCGGCTACCCGTTTTCCTTCGGCTACGGTGCGGACGATGACGCCGAAGTTTTTCGGCTTGATGCTCATCAGCAGTTGCTTGAGGCGGGCGCGTTCTTCGCTCGATTTAATTTTTTGCGATACGGAAACCTTGTCGTTGAAAGGAATCAGCACGAGGTACCTTCCGGCAAAAGACAGCTCGGAAGTCAGTCGGGGACCTTTGGTCGAGATAGGTTCCTTGACAATCTGCACCACTACTTCCTGGCCTACCTTGAGTGTGTTGGCTATCGTGCCGTCTTTTTCAAGGTCGGGGAGTATGGTCGCCTTGGTGATAGGGTTGATTTTCTTCTTGTCGCTTAAAGTTTGCTTTACGTATTTCTCTAACGAGTTGAATTGCGGACCTAAGTCCAAATAGTGAAGAAAAGCGTCTTTCTCGTAACCCACGTCCACGAAGCAGGCATTCAGGCCGGGCATCAACTTCTTGACACGCCCCAAATACATGTTACCCACGGAGAAAGAAAGGTTTCTTCCTTCGCTTTGGAGTTCCACCAGTTGCTTGTCCTCAAGCAGGGCGATGGATACTTCTTTGGGTTGTACGTCCACAACGAGTTCGCTGGTCACAATCGTTACTTTTGTTTTGGTTTGATAATACGTTAATTCAGGAAACAAGCTGGCAGGAGGTAAAAAAGGAAAACTCGAATCTCCCTGTTCGGGCTCTTGTCGGCTTGTTATTAGAACAATTCATTACTTAAACAAAGAACAACCCCGCGAGACATATTGTTTCACAAGTTTGTTCTTTTGTCTTGTCTTTCAGACTAAGATTTACTTTTTGCTTTTATGTCTGTTCTTTCTTAGTCTTTTTTTACGCTTGTGCGTTGACATTTTATGTCTTTTTTTCTTTTTACCGCTTGGCATAGCTTTAAAAATTTTATGGGTTAATACTATTGTTTATTATTTTTTCACTGAAAGAGTGAATGTCTTTGCAGGCTTGAATGCCGGAATATTGTGCTCCGGAATGATAATCGTTGTGTTCTTGGAGATGTTGCGAGCTGTTTTTTGTGCTCTCTTCTTTACAACAAAACTACCAAATCCGCGGAGGTAAACATTTTCCTCTCTTGACAAGGATGCCTTTACTGCTTCCATGAATGCTTCAACGGTTGTAAGTACGGTGGTCTTATCAACTCCGGTGTTTTTTGCAATTTCGTTTACAATGTCAGCTTTAGTCATTTTTTCTACAAATATGGTTATTACTGTTTCTTAATTTTTTGGACTGCAAATATATAGCTTTTCCGCGTCTCTGAAAAATATATTTCGGACTATTTTTAGAAAAAGTCGCTTCTGCAGGCTCTTCTGGTTCGGAAATATACTATTTTTGCGTCATGAATATTTTTAGTGAAACATTGCTTAAGTGGTATGCGGACAATGCACGCGATTTGCCATGGAGGAATACGAGAGATCCTTATCTGATTTGGGTTTCAGAAATTATTTTGCAACAGACCCGGGTGTCGCAGGGATATGATTATTTTTTGCGTTTTGTGCAACGTTTTCCCGACGTTCGTTCTTTGGCTTCGGCTTCCGAGGACGAAGTGATGAAGTATTGGCAAGGTTTAGGCTATTATTCGCGGGCGCGCAATCTGCACGAGGCGGCACGCAGCATGAACGGTGTGTTCCCCGATACGTACGAGGAAGTGCGTGCCCTGAAAGGGGTGGGCGACTATACAGCCGCAGCCATCTGTTCGCTTGCCTACGACATGCCTTATGCGGTGGTCGATGGGAATGTTTATCGCGTCCTGTCGCGCTATTGGGGCATCGATGTGCCGATAGACTCGACCGAAGGCAAGAAGACATTTGCTGCTCTGGCTCAGGAGATGCTTCCCGTTAACCGTCCGGCTGCTTACAATCAGGCCATCATGGACTTCGGTGCCATTCAGTGTACGCCGCAATCGCCCTTGTGCATGTATTGCCCTTTGTGCGACAGTTGCATGGCATTGGCGCAGGGCAGGGTGGCGCAACTGCCGGTGAAGCAGCACAAGACGAAAACGACCGACCGCTTTTTCAATTATATATATGTACGTGCAGGCGCGTACACATATATTAATAAACGTACGGGAGACGATATTTGGAAAAAACTGTTTGAGTTGCCTCTGATCGAAACGGACCGTGAATTGTCCGAGGCAGAGTTTCTCGGGTTGCCACAGTTTCGAGAACTGTTTGTCGAAGGTGAGGTGCCGCAGGTGCGCACTTTGTGCAGGGGAGTGAAGCATGTGTTATCCCATCGTGTGATCTATGCCAATTTTTACGAGGTGGCATTGCCTGAAGATTCACATTCGTTCGCGTCCTATCTTCGGGTCCCTTCGGCAGACCTTGGGCAATATGCAGTTCCTAAGCTGATACATGCATTCCTCGAAAAATATGAGTGAAAAGTAGCGGGCTATTCTTGCATTGCGTAATAATTCTTGTTATTTTTGGCGTCGAATTGATAAATAAGGAATTTTATGTCGGTAAATAAAGTAATATTGCTGGGTAATGTCGGGCAAGATCCGAAGGTGACTTACTATGACGGTGGTACATGTGTGGCACAGGTTCCTTTTGCCACTTCCGAAAAGGGCTATACGCTGCAAAACGGTACACAGATTCCCGACCGTACCGAGTGGCACAACTTGGTGTTCCGCAATCGTCTGGCCGAAATTGTTGACCAGTATGTTCACAAGGGCGACAAGCTCTACGTGGAGGGGAAGATCCGCACCCGTTCCTACGACGATCAGGCCGGAATCAAACGTTATGTGACCGAGATTTTTGTGGACAACATGGAGATGCTTTCTCCTCGCAACCCTTCGGCTGCCCCTGCGCAACCGTCACAGCCCGCTCAGCCATCCCAACAGGCAGCTACATCACCGGCAGCTTCCGCGCCTACTAACCAGACGGACGATTTGCCGTTCTAATTGTTTAACTAAAACCAGATTCTTTGGACCCAGACGCTTTTTTATGCCAATTGGCAGATGTATTTAACGGTATTTCCGTACATACCCCTTCTGTTTCGGCCATTATAGCCATTGTATTGGCAGGATTGCTCCTGCTTGTTTCCGGATTTGCATCCGCATCCGAGATTGCTTTCTTCTCGCTTTCGCCCGCCGATCTGAGTGTCATCGCAGAGAAGAAAAATCCTTCCGATGAGAAAATCAGCCGCTTGCTGGACGACACTGAGCGGTTGCTGGCTACGATTCTGATTACAAACAATTTTGTGAATGTAACCATTATCATGCTGTGCAATTTCTTCTTTATGACCGTATTCGAGTTCCATTCTGCCATTGCCGAGTTTTTGCTACTGACGGTCATCCTGACTTTCCTGTTGTTGCTCTTCGGCGAGATTATGCCTAAGATATATTCGGCTCAGAAGTCGCTGGCTTTTTGTCGTTTTGCCGCTCCGGGCATTACGATGTTCCGTTCGTTTTTCTATCCGCTGTCATCCGTATTGGTACATTCGACGGCTTTTCTGAACAAGCATTTCACCCGCAAGAACCACAACATCTCTGTCGATGAATTATCGCATGCTTTGGAGCTGACCGACAAGGCCGAACTGAAGGATGAAAGCAACATCTTGGAAGGCATCATTCGTTTTGGAGGTGAGACCGTTAAGGAAGTAATGACTTCCCGCCTCGATGTGGTCGATCTTGAAATACGTACTCCGTTTAAGGATGTGCTGAAGTGTATTGTCGAAAACGTCTATTCGCGTATCCCCGTTTATGCCGAGACGCGCGATAACATCAAGGGAATACTCTATATCAAGGACCTGCTTCCACATCTGAATAAGGGCGACAATTTCCGCTGGCAGTCGCTGATTCGTCCGGCCTATTTTGTGCCCGAGACAAAGATGATTGACGACCTGTTGCGAGATTTTCAGGCCAATAAAATACACATTGCTATTGTGGTGGACGAGTTTGGCGGAACGTCGGGCATTGTGACCATGGAAGATATCATCGAAGAAATTGTCGGTGAAATTCGTGACGAGTATGACGACGAAGAGCGTACTTACACCATTCTGAACGATCATACGTGGGTGTTCGAAGCCAAGACGCAGCTGACCGACTTTTACAAAGTGACGCAACTGGACGATACGACGTTCGACGACGTTGCCGGTGACGCCGATACGGTGGCCGGACTTTTGCTGGAACTGAAGGGAGAGTTTCCGGCATTACACGAAAAGGTAGTCTATGACCGTTATGAGTTTGAGGTACTCGAGATGGATAATCGCCGCATTCTGAAAGTGAAGTTTACCATCAACCCTCCTGTTGAGAAGCCGGAGGAGAGCGAATAAACGGAGAGCCAGGTTTGAGTCTTTTCATACGACATAAGGAAGCCCGTTTTCTGTTGGGAGTATGGCGGATGGATGAATCCCCCGAGGAGTTGTCCCGATTGTTGGACGGCACAGATTTGTGCCGCCAGGCAGAAGAGCGTTTCCATGCACTTCAGCGCAGGCGTGAATGGTTGTCGGTCAGGCTTTTGTTACGCTGTCTGTTGGGAACAGACAAAGAGATTGTTTACCTTCCTTCCGGAAAACCTTGTCTGGCAGATGGCAGTTTTCATATCAGCATATCACATACGCGTGACTATGTAGCTCTGATACTGGGGGAGACGGAGGTCGGCATCGATATTGAGCATTATGCGACCCGGGTTCGTCGGATTGTTTCGAGATTTATGCGTGCAGACGAACATCCTGTGGCCTATCAGGGGGATGATACCTGGAGCCTGTTGCTTCACTGGTCGGCCAAGGAAGTGATGTTCAAGTGCATCGACCGTTCCGAAGTGGATTTGTGTACCCATTTGCAGGTATTCCCTTTTGTTCCTCAAGAACGGGGCGAGTTTCGTGCCCGTGAATACAGGACGGAGCAGCAGCGTATGTTTCTCATCCGCTATCTGCTCCATCCCGATTTCGTCTTGACGTGGACCGTCTCCTGATGTCTGTTTACAGCCTTTCCAACTGCACGGTGAAGTGCCTCATCAGCGGTGCTTCCCAGGCAATTCGAACTCCTCTTGTCACGCTTTCGCGCCGGTCATAGACGTTCTTCAGGGCAGCTGCCACTACGTTCATGTGGTTGTCTGTATAGACTCTGCGCGGTATGGCCAGGCGAAGCAGATCCAGTCCGGTAAAGCGGTTTTCGCGTGTTACGGGGTCACGATCGGCAAGTAGGTAGCCTATTTCGCATCCACGTATGCCAGCTTCCAGGTATAATTCGCTGGTGAGCGTCTGTGCCGGAAATTCTTCTTTGGGTACGTGAGTCAACACCTTGGGTGCATCGATGAAGATCGCGTGTCCGCCTGCCGGGCGCTGGTAAGGGATGCCGTATTCGTCCAGTTTGCCGGCTAAATATTGTACTTGCCGGATGCGTGTTTCCAGATTGTCGAATTCGGTATTTTCGTCCAGACCGATGGCCAGGGCATTCATGTCGCGTCCGTTCATGCCTCCGTAAGTCAGGTAACCTTCGAACTGTACGCAGAAGCCTTTGGCACCTTCGTACCAATCCTTTCGATTGGTGGCGATGAAGCCGCCCATGTTGACAATGCCGTCTTTTTTGGCGCTCATGGTCATGCCGTCGGCCAGGCTGAACATTTCACGGGTGATCTGTTTGATGGTTTTGTCCTGATAGCCTGCTTCGCGTGTCTTGATGAAATAGGCGTTTTCGGCAAACCGGGCTGAGTCGAACAGAACCGGTTTTCCATATTTGTCGGCTATGGCACGCACTTCACGCAGGTTCTGCATGGATACGGGTTGTCCTCCTGCCGTGTTGTTGGTGATGGTGACGATGATGAAAGGAATGCGGTCGGCATGTTCCTGCAAAGCCTTCTCTAACTTTACCGGATCGACGTTGCCTTTGAAAGGTACTTCGAGTTGTGTCTGCTTGGCTTCGTCAACGGTGCAGTCCAGTGCGAAAGCCTTGCGTCCCTCGATGTGTCCCTTGGTCGTGTCGAAGTGAGAGTTTCCGGGTACGATATCTCCTTCGTGCACCAGATAAGAGAAGAGAACGTTTTCGGCGGCGCGTCCCTGATGGGTGGGGATGATGTATTCGAATCCTGTCAGCCGGGTGATGGTGTCTTTAAGTTTGAAGAACGAAGAAGCACCGGCATAGCTTTCATCTCCCAACATCATTCCTGCCCATTGGCGGTCGCTCATGGCGCCGGTGCCCGAGTCTGTGATCAGGTCGATATAGACTTGTTCCGATTTTAGTTGGAATACATTGTAGTGGGCTTCTTTCAGCCATTGTTCGCGTTCTTGGCGGGTACTTTTACGGATGGGTTCTACCATTTTTATTTTCCACGATTCGGCAAAGGGTAATTCCATAGTTGATTGTGTCTTTTTTTACGGGTTTGACATTTGGTTAACGGAATAAGTCATCGACTTATTTGCATGAGCCGAAGATAATGTATTTTCTTTGGAATTACAAATGTTTGCTGACTTTTTGTAAAGCAAATGTCCGGGCGAAATCACTTCGACCGGACATCTTCAATAAACTTGGCAGAGTTTATTTACCTTTTACTTTCTTTGAATCAGTCGGAATGAGATGTTTTGGACGGAAGGTGATTGTCCGGTTCTTCAAACTCAACGCTTTTTCCTCGAAAGCAATGATAAAGTATGGTGCATGGCAGGTCTTCTGACTCGTTTCTGCGGCAGGCGCCTTCCCGGACGTCAATCCAGTGGCTAAAGAGGTCTGTGTGCCTGTCGCACTTTACGAAACTTACAGCAGCGGGACTGTTCAGGATTCTCACCTGATTCCCTTTTAATTGCTTTCCTGTAGGAGGATTGCAAACCAATGCAGTGCAAAGATAAGAAAAAGCCGGGGATTTACAAGGGAATCTCCGGCAAATTAGCATGAAGTTACAAAGTTAATATCCTATTTTTCCTTAGCCAGTGTGAATACGAACTCCAGTCCTCCGCCCTGTCTGTTTTTGGCCGAGATGGTTCCTCCGTGTATCAGAACGGCGTTTTTTACAATGGCCAGTCCAAGTCCTGTCCCGCCCAGCTTGCGCGAACGCCCTTTGTCCACCCGGTAGAACCGTTCGAACAGCCGGTTCAGGTGTTCGGGAGCCACACCTATTCCCGTATCTGCGAAACTGAAGTAATAGAAGTTTTCATCTTCGCGGAAGCAACCTATGTGGATATGGATATTTGTTCCGGCATAGGCGATGGCGTTGTCCATCAGATTGCGGAAGATGGAGTAGAGCAGCGAATAGTTGCCTTTCAGCTGTATCTTCGGTTGCAGTGAGTTGACCACCGTAATGTGTTTCTCCTCCAGTTCCAAGGCTACTTCATTGACAATATTGGCAACCAATACGCTGATATCCACTTTTTCCATGTCGATCATGTTGGCGGCTTCATCCATCCGTGTCAGTACGGAGATGTCGCGCAGCAATCGGCTCAGGCGATTACTTTGGGCGTAGCAGCGTTCCAGGAAGACCTGCATTTTCTCGCGTGGAATGCTGTCGTTGCTGACGATGGTTTCCAGATAGCCTTGTATGCTGCTTACGGGTGTTTTCAGTTCGTGGGCGATGTTTTGTGTCAGTTGTCTTTTAAGTCTGATTTGTTCTTCTTCCTGCGTAATGTCGTTGATCGAAATTTCGAAACTGCGGTCCTGGAAGATGATACATTCCACAATAAAGATTCGTCCGTTTTTGTTGATGTTGAGCGACATGCGCTTTTCTTCGGTCGTATTGGCCGGTCGTTGCTGCGACTTGTTGATGAAGTCTGTTATTTTCTGGAACTCGCAGATGGAGAAGATCTCCTCGGTGGTTTGCAAGTTCTGGTCCGAGATCAGGTTGCCATATTGTGTGAAAAGGTTGTTGACAAGTATTTCTTTCTTGTCCTTGTTGAATACGCCTAACCCTTCGCGCGATGTCTGCAGGTGGGTAATCAGTTTCTCCCTTTCGATGTAGAGGGCTTCCTTCGTTTCCCTGAGCCGGCGGTATATCTGGATAATGTGTTGTGATATTTCTCCCAGTTCGTTGTGAGGGAATGCTGCCTGGATGTCCATATCAATGGGTTCGTTTTTATCGGCCCGTTGGGCAAATTCGCGCAGATTGGTGATGGCTTTCCCCAATTTCGAAGTAAATTTGTAGAAAGTAAATATCAGCAATAGGGTGATGATGACCGTAAACCAGATGTAGTGTGGATCGGCAGACAGGTTATGGATCAGGTTCAGGTTGTAGGGGAGTGCCGAACGTATGATATAACTGTCCTGCAGGGTTGCCGAGTAGAAGTAGGGCATACCGGTTGTTTCCGACGTACGCCGCAGGTCATAGCCCTTTCCATGTTGCAGTGCCTGTTGTATTTCCGGGCGTCCCAAGTGGTTGCCCGGTTCGTGCATATGTCCTTGATAGCTGTCAAAAATGACTTTCCCGTCCAGACTGATCAGGGTGACACGCAGGTTGTTGTTGGCTCTTTTGATGTAATTCTCCAGTGTTTGGGTCCACAGGCTGTCGGGGACGAGGCGGAGTTCGAACGAAAGGCGCTCGTTGTAGTCTTGCAGTTGTGTGTTGAGCAGTTCTATTTTGTAGCTTTTCTCACGCTGGTACTGATAGGCGATGAAACAGGCTGCGAATACGATGAACAGCGAGATAACCGAAAGAAACAGCTTACGGCTGAACGAAAGGAAGTGTCTTTCGTTTTTATTCGGCTTCAAAGCAGTATCCATATCCCAGACGAGTTACAATGCATTTTCCGTAAATACCGATTTTCTTGCGCAGACGGGTGATGTTGACGTCTATGGTCCGGTCGAGCACATAGACTTCTTCGCTCCAGATGCGTCCCAGAATGTCTTCGCGTGAGAAGACGCGTCCTTTGTTTTGCAGCAGTAGCAGCAGTATCTCAAATTCCTTTTTGGTCAGTGGAGCTTCCTGTCCGTCGATGGAGACTTTCTTCTTCACGATGTCGAGGACCAGTGTTTTGTAAGCCAGCTGTTCGGGCATCCGTTCGCCCTCTCCCTGTCCGGTGCGTCTCAGTACGGCTTTTACCCTTGCCGCCACTTCGCGTAGCGAGAAAGGTTTGGATATGTAGTCGTCGGCTCCAAGGTTGAATCCTGTCACCGTGTCATTTTCCGTATCTTTGGCCGTGATGAAGATGATGGGGACTTGTGCCGTCTTTTTGTCTTTTTTCAGCATGCTTGCCATTTTGAATCCCGAGATTTCTCCCATCATCACGTCGAGCAGCAGCAGGTTGTAGCTGCTGATATCCATCTTCAGGGCTTCTTCGGCCGAGTTTGCGGTATCTACTTCATATCCTTCGTTCTCAAGGTTGAACTTCAGGATTTCGCACAAATCTTCTTCATCATCCACTACTAAGATCCGGTAATTGTTCATAGTTTCCTGTTTTTAAGTTGTAACCGGGAAGCTCTTTTCCGCTTGTTGCAGTGTGTCATCTTCCTGTTACAAAGTTATACTTTATTTCTTTTCACCGGCAAAAGTGAGGCATTTTTGTTACGGACGGATGAAACAAGTGTTACGATTCTGTTACACTTTCCGCATGAGGGAGGCTTATTGGGGGCTCAGGAGTCAGGGTTAGCAGTATTGAAACGAAAACACACACACCGATAATATTGCCTTTTTCGACAGTGTCATCGGTGTGCAGTGACCGGGTATCTGTAGTGATATCACGCCGTCTGGTGGTTGATGCAGATACCTTGTTTGTACCATTCGTACAAGCGGTGTATTCCTTCGTCAATCTCTACTTTGTGGTGCCAGCCCAACTGGTGCAGTTTGGTTACGTCGGTCAGCTTTCGCATGGTGCCGTCTGGCTTGGTGGCATCCCACTTCAGTTCGCCCTTGAATCCGATTTCGGCAACAATCTTCTCGGCCACTTCGCGAATGCTCAGTTCTTTTCCGGTTCCAACGTTGATGTGGCAGTTGCGTATCTCTTTTTCACCTTCACGGTAAGTGTCCTTGAAGTCCACGTTCAGCAGTACGTGTACACTGGCGTCGGCCATTTCTTCGCTCCACAGGAATTCGCGCATGGGCTTTCCGGTTCCCCACAGGGTGACAGCTTCGGCGGTGATGCCGTATTTGGCAAGAATCTGTCTGATTTCCTCTTCTGTCCGGCTGCCGTCCACTCCCTCTACCGGGCGCAGGTTGATGTCTTTTCTGACAGCTTCCCAGTTCCCTTCGTTCAGGCATTTGGCCAGATACACTTTTCTCATCATGGCGGGCAGGACATGACTGTTTTCCAGGTGGAAGTTGTCGTTCGGTCCATACAGGTTGGTCGGCATCACGGCAATGTAGTTGGTACCGTATTGCAGGTTGAAGCTTTCGCACATTTTCAGTCCGGCAATTTTAGCGATGGCGTACGGTTCGTTGGTATATTCCAACGGCGATGTCAGCAGGCATTCTTCTTTCATGGGTTGCGGTGCCTCTCTGGGGTAGATGCAGGTGCTTCCTAAGAACAGCAGCTTTCTCACTCCGTGGCGGAAACTTTCGCCTATGACGTTCTGTTGGATTTGCAGATTTTCATAGATAAAGTCTGCTCTGTATTGCAGGTTGGCCATTATGCCTCCTACGTGTGCGGCTGCCAGCACTACGGCTTCCGGCTGTTCTTCGTCGAAGAATTTCTTGACGGCCACTCCGTCCAGCAGGTTCAGTTCCTTGTGTGTACGTCCTACTAAGTTATGGTATCCTCTTTCCTGCAGATTGTTCCAAATGGCCGATCCTACCAGTCCTCTGTGACCGGCTACATAAATTTTTGTATCTTTATCCATTTTTATTCTTACTTATTTAAGTTTCGCAAGTGCTCAACTTATTAGTTGACAAGGCTTCAGTCAACAAGTTTACAAGGTTCGGAATGCTCTGTTTGATAAAGTGCCGCTTGAGGCGGCTCGTTACAAACTTCTTGTCAACTCGTCAACTTGTTACTCGTCAACTGCAACTTGAGCTTGCAAAACTTGAGTTACTTATTTCCCGTTTACTTCACGATGCCTTTTTCCAAATATTCCGCCAGATTGGTTCTCACCTTCTGTGCCGCATGGTCGGCAGCTACTTTGGCCATGTCCGCTTCCACCATGATGCGTACCAGTTCTTCGAAGCTGGTGCTGTTGGGATTCCAGCCTAATTTGGCCTTTGCCTTCGTCGGGTCTCCCCACAGGTTCACCACGTCGGTCGGACGGTAAAAGTCTTCGCTTACCTCTACTAAACATTTGCCCGTGGCTTTGTCGTAGCCTTTCTCGTCAATGCCCTTACCCTTGAATTCCAGTTCGATGCCTGCGTGTTTGAAGGCTAAATAACAGAACTCTCTGACCGAGTGCTGCACGCCGGTAGCGATTACGAAGTCTTCCGGCTTTTCCTGTTGCAGAATCAGCCACATGCACTCCACATAGTCTTTGGCGTATCCCCAGTCGCGCAGCGAATCTAAGTTGCCCAAGTACAGACGGTCCTGTTTGCCTTGTGCGATGCGCGCCGCTGCCAGCGTGATTTTCCGCGTTACGAAGGTTTCGCCCCGGCGTTCGCTTTCGTGGTTGAACAGGATGCCCGAACAGCAGTACATGTTGTATGCCTCGCGATACTCTTTCACGATCCAGTAACCGTACAGTTTGGCAACAGCGTAGGGCGAGTAGGGGTGGAAAGGTGTATTCTCATTCTGCGGTACCTCTTCCACTTTGCCGTACAGTTCCGAGGTCGATGCCTGATAAATGCGGCACGTATCAGTCAGTCCGGCCAAGCGTACGGCTTCCAGCACACGCAGCACACCTGTGGCATCCACATTGGCTGTAAACTCGGGAGAATCGAAACTAACCTGCACATGGCTTTGTGCGGCGAGGTTGTATATTTCGGTCGGCTTCACTTTTCCAACGACTTGCAGGATGCTCATCGAGTCGCTCAGGTCGGCATAGTGCAGGTGAAAATTGGGTTTTCCTTCCAGATGCGCGATGCGTTCACGATAATCGACAGACGATCGTCTGATGGTTCCGTGTACATCATATCCCTTACTCAGCAGCAGTTCGGCCAGAAACGACCCGTCTTGTCCGGTGATACCGGTAATCAAAGCTACATTTCTCTTTTCCATTGTTTTTGTTATGGTTGCACTTTATTAAAGTTGATAATTCAGTCTTCTTCTCAGTCTCTTCGGAAAATATCCCGGGTATAGACTTTCTCTTTTACATCGTCTAAACAGCTGTCGTAGCGGTTGGCAATGATGGCATCGGACTGTTGTTTGAAGTTCTCCAAGTTGTTTACGACTACCGATCCGAAGAAGGTACTGCCGTCTTCCAGTGTGGGTTCGTAGATGATGACGCTGGCGCCTTTGGCCTTGATGCGTTTCATGACGCCCTGAATGGAACTTTGGCGGAAGTTGTCGCTGTTCGACTTCATGGTCAGGCGATAGACTCCGATAACACATTTCTTTTCGTTCGACGGGTCGAATGCCCCCCGGTTGTAATAGTCGTAATATCCTGCCTTGTGAAGCACCTGGTCGGCGATGAAGTCCTTTCGGGTGCGGTTGCTTTCCACAATGGCATGGATCAGATTTTCGGGTACATCCTGATAGTTTGCCAACAGCTGTTTCGTGTCTTTGGGCAGGCAGTAGCCGCCGTAGCCGAAGGAGGGGTTATTGTAGTGTGTCCCGATACGCGGATCCAGACAGATGCCGTCGATGATGGCTTTCGTGTCGAGGCCTTTCACTTCGGCATAGGTGTCGAGTTCGTTGAAGTAGCTTACCCGCAGCGCCAGATAAGTATTGGCAAACAGTTTCACGGCTTCTGCTTCTTTCAGTCCCATGAACAGGGTAGGGATGTCTTCTTTCAGAGCCCCTTCCTGCAGCAGTGCGGCAAATTCGTGAGCCTTTTCTTCCAACCGCTCTCCGGCAATGGCCCGGATGGCTTTGTTCTCTTCCTCTCGTCCTTCTATCATTTTGGGGTATCCCACAATGATGCGGCTGGGGTAGAGGTTGTCGTACAGTGCCTTGCTTTCGCGCAGAAACTCGGGCGAGAACAGCAGATTCAACCGCTTGCCCTGAAGGGTGGGCGACGATTGGAAACGTTCGGCATACTTTACGTACAGACTTCGGCAATAGCCCACGGGGATGGTACTTTTAATCACCATGACGGCATCTGGATTCACTTCCAGTACCAGATCGATGACTTCTTCCACATGGCTTGTGTCGAAGTAGTTCTTCATCGGGTCATAGTTGGTCGGTGCGGCAATCACGATGAAGTCGGCCTTGCGGTAGGCTTCCCGTCCGTCGAGGGTGGCTGTCAGTCTCAGTGGCTTTTCAGCCAGATACTTTTCGATGTACTCGTCTTGTATGGGGCTGATGCGTTGGTTTATCTTTTCCACCTTTTCGGGTATTACATCTACTGCTGTCACCTGATGGTGTTGCGACAGCAAGGTAGCTATCGAAAGTCCTACATAGCCGGTTCCGGCTACAGCAATTCTGTAATCTTTCATGACGTTATTTCCCTTCCTTATTATCGTTTTTTGCTTTTTCAGATTCAGCTTGCACTTTTTGTACTCCTTCCATTTGTCAAACAATTCAATCCTTTTGTTCATTCAAATGCTGAACGCAGTTTTCAACTGGTAACTTACTGTTTGTCGCCAATCGGAAACAGGTCTGGATTTATATAAGAATATGACAAAAAGTCCTTACATGTTCTGTCTGCAAAGATAGATAAACGAATGTGGTTAAAGAAAGTAAATGGAACTTATTTACATTTATTTCACATATGGGAGTCGGTGAAGTTTATGATTTACTCCCGTTCCGCCCCTCCCTCTCCTTGGGAGAGGGGCCGGGAGCAAGCTTCCACCCAATACCCGTTCCCATACT
>CABROZ010000025.1 GCA_902472795.1 uncultured Bacteroides sp.
GTGAGCCGTGCAAGTGTTGCTCGCGAGCCGTGCAAGTGTTGCTCGCGAGCCGTGCAAGTGTCGCTCACGAGCCGTACAAGTGTCGCTCACGAGCCGTACAAGTGTCGATGAAAAGCAATGCAAGCACTGATTATCTCAGTTTTTATCACTACCTTTGTACAAGTGCCTGAATGAACCCATTCGAGCACTGTAAATCCCTAACCATAAGGCTGAAATAAGATTATTCGATTCATATAAACAACAAACGACATGCAACCTTCCAATTATACCCCTGCCGCCAATCGCTACGAAAGCGGCATGAAGTATCGTCGCTGCGGACGCAGTGGCATTCTGTTACCCGAAATTTCATTGGGACTGTGGCATAACTTCGGCGACGTTGACACGTTTGCCAACTCACAAGCCATGGCACACTATGCTTTCGACCGCGGCATTACCCACTTCGACTTAGCCAATAATTACGGCCCATCTGCCGGCTCGGCAGAAGAAACGTTCGGCGCCATCATGAAAAAATCGTTCATGCCCTACCGCGACGAATTGTTTATCTCGACCAAAGCTGGACACGAGATGTGGGCAGGACCTTACGGAGACTGGGGCTCGCGCAAGTCACTGATGAGCAGCCTGAATCAAAGTCTCAAGCGAATGAATCTGGAGTACGTGGATATATTCTATTCCCATCGCTACGATCCCAACACTCCACTCGAAGAAACACTGCAAACCCTTGTTGACATCGTGCGTCAAGGCAAAGCCCTCTATGTAGGCATTTCAAAATATCCGGCCGACAAGGCAGCCTTTGCCTATCGGTATCTGGCCGAAAGAGACGTGCACTGCCTGCTCTATCAGGGCAGATACAACCTCTTCAACCGCGAACCCGAACAAACAGGCATCCTGCAACAGGCACAAGCCAACGGAACCGGCTTCATCGCCTTCTCGCCACTGGCACAGGGTCTGCTGACCGACCGCTACCTGAACGGCATCCCGAAAGATTCGCGCATCGCCCGGGGCGGTTTCCTGAAAAAAGAAGCACTGACTGAAGAAACTTTAAGAAGAATCAAGGCACTGAACGAACTGGCCGCCCGACGCGGACAAACACTGGCCGAAATGTCGTTGGCGTGGCTGCTGAAAGACTCAACAGTCACCTCGGTCATTGTAGGCGCCAGTTCGGTCAACCAATTGGCTGACAATCTGAAGGCTCTCGAAAACACATCTTTCACCAGCGAAGAACTGACCCGGATTGACGAAATCCTCGCCTAAATGGGTTTCAGCAAAAGCCCGCGCCACATCACTGCTTCATCAGCGAACGGTAAATCACGTCCTGAATGCGAGTACGTATATCCAGCTTCATCAGTTTCGTATTCCATACATCGGGATAAATTCGGTTGCTGAGGAAAACGTAAACCAACCGATTGTCCGGATCAACCCAGGCACACGTACCGGTAAAGCCCGTATGCCCATAGACGGAAGCCGGAGCCGATTTGCCGCAAGGACTCTTCTCAGGATGTCGGCTGTCGGGCTTGTCAAATCCCAATCCACGACGACTTTTTGAAGAAACGGTAGTGGTAAACAGATGACAAGTCTCGCGGCTCAGATAGCGTTTGCCGTCCAGCTCGCCACCGTTCAGCAGCATCTGGTAAATCTTTGCCACCTCGCCGGCATTAGAGAAAAGTCCGGCATTGCCCGACACTCCCCCCTGGAAAGCAGCCGACTCGTCGTGCACAAATCCGCAAAGTATCGTTTTCCGCAGGAAAGGATCGGAAGAGGAAGGCACAATCTCGCTCTTCGGCAGACGACGAAGCGGCAGATAAGCCGTATGCGTCAATCCCATCGGAGCATAAAATTCCTGCTCCAGATAAGCATCCAACGGCATACCCGACAAAGCCTCAACCACCTGCTGAAGCACGATGAAACCCACGCAACTGTAACGGTAGCGCTTGTCTTTCAACGTCGCGTCGGCTATCTTCTTCAGATACGTCCGTCTGAACGAGCGATCGAGCCAGAGGCTGTCGGTCACTTGCCAGGTATGAGTAGCCGTACGTACGCTGGAAACAAGCCCCGGCTTGAAACGGAAACCGGGATTGGCCCAAGTAGCAGCACCGATACGAACAGTATGCTGCTTGTCGGCCTTCGACTTATAAAGCCCGCCCCGATAGCTGGTTTTGTCAATGGCATCCTCATAGAACAGCAAGGTGGAGGGAAGTCCCGACTCGTGCAACAGCAATTCGCGGATAGTAATGTTCCGTTTGTCGGTATTCTTCAGAAACGGCAGAATATCGCCGATGCGGTCAGTCAGATTCAGTTTACCTTCATCGTACAGCTTCATCACGGCCAGCAGCGTAGCCGTCGTTTTGGTCAAAGAAGCAATGTCATACACATCGGTAGGCTTCACCACGACCGGATGCTCCGTATCACCGCCCTGACTCCGGCCCCATACATGCGTACCAAACGCCTTGTTATACATTTCCTGCCCGTCTTTCCATACTACGACCTGACATCCGGGGTAAGCCCCTGCACGGATACCTTCTTCGGCAATCGAATCAATAGCCGACAATATATTCGAATTCATGCCGTGCTCATCCGGAATGAAATGAGGAACAGATGTCGGGCCCACATCCACTCCGGCTCCGGCAGCAAACGAAGTACCGATACTTGCCGACAAGCGTCCATTGGCACATTCCTTCCCGTACAGGATTTTGACCACCTGCTGTTGCACATCTTCCTCGGCAGAGTGCGCCAACACCACTGCGCCGGCTCTGGCCATTGCCTGTTCCAAGGGAACCAGCTCTTTTCCGGAAACAAATGCCAGGAAGACCGTCGGGACATCAGAAACGAAATGCTCAAAAAACGATTGATAATCAGCCAGCTGACGCTCGGTGATGCAGACAAGAATACGCTTGTATTTCGCCAAAGAATCGGTCAGCTGTTTCCGGTTCTCCTCTGTCATGTCTTTCGACAAGACAAATTCTACCGGATGAGTAAACGTCCCCAATTCCTTAATAAAAGGTTTCAACGTCTTTTCATCGCCTACATGCAACACGGCTGTTTCCCGAACTACCGGATCCAACGGCAACAATCCCGTCTGATTGCCCAAAACCGTAATGGCGGCCAGGTTCAGACGCCGGATAAGGTCGCGAGTATAAGGACGATCGAGACGACTGTTCAAACCAGACAGTCGTACATACGGTCTCTTATTCAATCCCAAAACATACTTGTAAGTCAACACCTTCCGGCATTTGGCATCGATTTCTTCGCGTGTCAGTTCGCCACGTTTCACGGCTGCCATCACGGCAGCTACTTCCTCCTTGATGCGACGCGGCACCAACAAGAGGTCATTGCCGGCCTTCAGTGCCTGAAGGCAAAGCGTGGAGCTCTCGCCCACACCTTTCATGGCAAGCGCATCGGTAAAGACAAGTCCCTGGAACTTCAGCTCGCGCATCAGCAGATCATACACCACATTGCGCGACAACGAGGAAGGAAGTCCGTCACGCACCTCAAAAACAGGCACTTCCAGATGCCCCACCATAATGCCGCTCACACCGGCGCGGATAGCTTTCTTAAACGGATAAAGCTCCACACTGTCCAGCCGTTCCCGACTGAAGGGCAATAACGGTAATGCCTCGTGCGAATCGGTATCCGTATCCCCATGACCCGGGAAATGTTTGCAAACCGACAATACCCCACCGGCTTCAAGCCCCGTAGCATAAGCAATCACCTTACTTGCCACATTCACCGGACTTTCACCGAACGAACGTATATTAATTACCGGATTCTCCGGATTGATATTGACGTCCGCCACTGGAGCAAAGTTAACCTGTACCCCCAACTCGCGGCACTGCCGGGCTACTTCACGACCGTATTCATAAATCAGACTGTCGTCCTGAATACATCCCAATATCATATTCTTCGGAAACGATGGTGTATCACGCAAGCGCATGGCCAATCCCCACTCACCGTCGAAAGTCATCAGCAACGGGACTTCAGCCATCCGCTGGGCTTCATTGGTCAGCGTCACCTGATTTTGTATCTGTCCGCCCGAGAACAACAACCCTCCTACCTTGTAATCCTTCACCACCTTACGCAACAATTCCCTGTTCTTCTTCGTAGGCTGAGGTGCAATGGTATAGATAAACAACTGTCCGATCCGTTCTTCCAGACTCAGTTCCTCCATCACAGAGTCCACCCATTGCCGACAACACACATCGTCCGAAAACGGACGCACCATCAACGGTTCTACCGGCGACGTCGGTTCCGGCGGAAGAAGAGAACGGTTCCAATCCGGAGCCACATGAGAACTACAGATGATAAAAATCAGAAATAACAAAGACAATCGTTTCATCATAAATCAATCAGGTTATAATTCACAGCCGCCATCCGAGGCCATCCCGTCCTGCGGCATTCATTCTAATCAGTCACATACCCAGCCCATTGCTGCCTATTTTTTCAGACTCTGATAAATCAGTTCCTGAATCTGCTCGCGAATATCCAGATCACCCAATTTTGTATTCCAGGGGTTCGGACACAAGCTGTTACTCAGGAAAACATATACCAACTTGTTCTCAGGGTCGGCCCAGGCACACGTTCCGGTAGAACCGGCATGCCCATACACCGATGCCGGCGTAGAGAGCGAACAAGGGCTACGCAAAGCGATGGAAGCATCGGGATGGTCGAAGCCTAATCCGCGACGACTCAGTTTTGACGTTTCCGTTGTAAACAGACGACAGGTCTGCTCGCTCAGAAAACGCTTTCCATTCCATACACCTCCATTCAGCAACATCTGAAAAACGGCAGCCACTTCGCCAGCCGTCGAAAACAATCCAGCATTTCCCGATACACCTCCCATACAGGCGGCAGCCTTATCATACACATATCCGCACAGGTCCTGACGACAAAAGAAGTCATTAAAAGCTGTCGGCATCACTTCTGCTTTGCCATAACGCGAAAGTGGCAGATACATCGTACGCTGCAACCCCATCGGCGCATAAAATTCCTTAGCTACATACAAGTCCAAAGGCAATTGTACCACCGACTCAACCACTTGCTGCAACAAGATTCCTCCCAGATTACTGTAAACGTAATGCCGCCCTATCAGGTCACTTTTGGCTATCATCTGAAGAATAGTGCTTTTGAAACTTTTGTTTAACCACAACCCATCAGCCACTTGCAAGGTATGCGAAGCGGTTCGCGAAGCCGACATCAGCCCTTTTTTGAATTTAAAATCCGTACAGAAATAGCTGTGTTCGCTCACCTGCGTCCGATGCCACTCGTCAGCCCAACTTTGCGCATACGGTCCGTGCACCGAATGAGGGTCGATAGCCTCGATATAGAAACGTAAATGGGGAGCCAATCCGGCTTCATGAAACAGAACATCGCGTATGGTCATGTTACGTTTATTGCTATTCCGCAAAAAAGGAAGATAGGAAGACACTTTAGCATCCAGCTTCAACCGTCCTTCATCGTACAATTTCATCACCGCCAACACGGTAGCCATCGGCATGCTCAAAGCTCCCAAATCGAACATATCGGTGGGACGGACCGATGTCGTATCCTGTTCGGAATGCGTTCCAAAGCCCTTGTCGTAAATCGTTTTGCCATCCTTCAGAACCAGAATCCGACAACCCGGATAGACATTCTTTTCCAATCCGCTTCGGGCTATCTTATCAATCTGCTGCAAGACGTATGACTTCATGCCCATGTCTTCGGGCAACATGCGAGTCGGCTTCATGCCCGGTACTATGTCGCAACCTGCCCCAACCGGAAAAGTCTGTCCGATGTTTGCAAACAGCCAGCCTGTCGCCGACTCCTTGGCAAACAACACATCAGCAACATACTGCTGTATATCCGCTTCTGCCGAATGCCCCAGAACCAATGCACTGGATCGTGCCAACACCTGTTCTAACATATAGGTTGACTGAAACGGAGCAAAAAGAGCATAAACCAACGGAGCTTTCAGTTCAAGGCTTTCCAAAAAATTCTGCACTTGCGGTCCCAATATCTGCAACCCCGTCCCTGTTATGCTGACTATTACTCGACGGAAAGGCTGTAGCAATTGCCTGAGTGATTCACATGCTTCAGCATCGGCATCGGCCGCTAACTGATAACGTACAAAATCAGTATGGCTTTTTAAGCTTTCTACAAAAACAGAATCTCTCCCAACTTCACCTATACTCAACACAGCAATACCTTCTTCAGCCGGAGCAAACGGTAAAATGCCAAAATAATTGCTAGCCACCGTCACAGCAGCCTTCCGCAGCCTGGCAGCCAAGTCCTGTGCAGCTTCTGTATGAATGCGATAACTGATACCGCTAACCTGCAATTGCGGTTGCTTGCCACGCAAGCCCAATACGTATTTACGCTCCAACACCTTCCGGCAACGTTTTTCCAATTCCGTATCTGTCAATTTACCCGAATCCAGTTCTTCCATCAGTTCCGCATGTTCGCGCAAAGCGTTTCCATACGATACGATCATTCCATCCAAAAATCGGGTACCCTTCAATTCTGCAGGCAGAATGTCTCCAAACATACCCAATTCTCTTAATTCACGAACGGCTTCGACCTGATATTCCTTCATCAATACGGTATCATTCATACATTGCAAAGCTGCTTCATTGGGGAAAACAGGTACCCCCGAAAGTCGATCCGACAATCGCCTGCCTCGCGTTGTTATCAGTAAAGGCACCTCAGATGCCTTCTGGACCAAATTCGTCAAAATGGCTTGTTCCTCAGGGGTTCCCCCATCGAAGACCAAGCCTCCTATTTTATACTTCTTGACTAAGGCCTTAAGTATCTTCTTATTTGACCGACTCGCCTGAGCAGGCAAAGTAGCAACCAGCAATTGCCCCATTCTTTCATACCTGGTCAATCGAGAATACACCGAATCGACCCATTGCTTGCATGCCTCATCGACCTCAACATCTGTTGTTACGGCAACATCCTGTGCAGAAACAGGTAAAAGGTACGCACCTACAAGCAACCAGACGGTCAACAACCCATATTTCAGAAAAAGCTTCATTGTTATCAACGACCTCTCTTATATAATATTCAAAACATCATTTTGTGTCCAAAGTCAGTTTCATCTTTCCGACATATACTCCGCTCTTTCCAACGTGCATAATGGGAACATTCTTCCCGTCAGCATTCTGATAGACAGCAGGCTGTTCCATATTGGTATGAGTATGTCCTCCTAAAATAATATCAATATTACGGGTTTTGGCTACAAGATTGTTGTCATACTCTTCCGAAGCATCAGCACCTGGCTGAATTCCTAAATGCGAAAGACAGACTACAACATCGCAATGCTCCTTTTCCTTCAGTAAATCAGCCATCTGTTGGGCAGTAGCTACAGGATCCTTATAGACCACACCTTCACACTTATCCGCCTGAACCAATCCCTCCAACTTCGGACTAATACCGAACACACCTATTCTCAATCCACTGCGTTCAAGAACGACATAAGGTTTAACAATGCCTTCGAGTACCGTTCCCTTCACCTCGTAATTGGCACAAACGACTGGAAAATCAGCCATTCGGAACAGACGCGCCATATTCTCGAGACCAAAATCAAATTCGTGGTTGCCGATAGTCATGGCATCATACTTCATCAGGTTCATGGCTTTTATTTCCACTTCTCCTTTAAAAAGGTTATAATAAGGTGTACCCTGCGAGATGTCACCACAATCGAATAAGAGTACATCAGGGTGTTCATTCCTGAAATCCTTTACAAACGTAGCCCTACGAACAACCCCTCCCATACCGGCAGCCGGATCGGCAGTTTGAGCCGGAATGGGTTCAATACGACTGTGCGTATCACTTGTCTGGAGAATATACAATTCCTTTTGCTGTGCCGACGCACTACCGGCCATGAGAGCAAACAACAGACCGATTATGTATAAACGCTTCATACGAAAAATCTAAATTAATATAAATATATATCATTAAATTCAGCCAATACAGTGGCATTGGATATCTTAAAAAAACAGGGATGTATTACTTATGTCGTCACTTCTTTACAACAATCCGTCCTTCCATACGCGAGGTGATTGCCTTTCCGGCGGCAGTCTGTTTCTCTACATATTTCATAAAGAGATCACGCAACCTTACATCCTCGGGGCATTCACGTTTCTCAGCTTGTATCAGTGCCGTCATACCGTCGTTCCCCTCCGCCAGATAGTCGATAGTGGCTATTGTGTACATCTTGTTATCTTCTACAGTCTGACCGGCAATCGTTCCGTTCAGCAATTTACCTTCGGGAGTGATTTCCAGACGTATTCCACTGACTCCTTCTCCACCACGGGATGCAATATTTTCGAACAACTGTTTCAAATAAACGCCCTTGATTGTAAGTACGCATAGCGCATTTTCAAAAGGTAATATTTCGTAAATTTCAGCGCATGTAACAGGCCCTTGTGTCAACACACTGCGTAAGCCGCCTATATTGACAAGTCCCATATCAGCCGGCTTTCCCAACACTTGCACTGCCGATTCACGCAAAACATCAGCTACCAGATTCGACAAAAGATCCTCCGGACGTTTGCGATCCATCGACACATCTGCCGTACCTACTACCCGATACATAATACTATCCACCGTTTTCTTATAAGGAGCGAGCAATGCCATTGCTTCCGCATCCGGATGTGTATCCCACGATGAATTGATTGCTACCCTTTCCCCCTCTACTTTCGTCACTTCGTAAGCAGAATGGCAGGACACTAAAAAAAAGGCAGTACCCAGCACTGCTCCCAAAACAAACTTAAAATAATTCTTTTTCATCCGTTTTCTGTTTTATGAATATCTGCGGGACAGACATACTCTCTGTACCTTTGTAGCTACAAAGATACTTTTTCCTTACGAAGAAAAGAATTACAAAAGGAAAAAGAAACAGAACAATGCCAAATTTTCTAAAACCAGAATAATTCCCAATACCAATCAGCGATTAAAAGCAATCAGCCATGAGTAATCTTCGTAAAGCAGATTTCAAACAAAAATAGGGTGAAACATTTGTGTATCTGACAAATAATTCGTTCCTTTGCACCGCTTTCGCGCAATCGCTGTCAGGACGCACCGAGAGAAGCCTGGTATGTTGCGTTGTAACGATCAAACAATTTAATAATAAAAACAATGGATTTAATTAAAATTGCAGAAGAAGCATTTGCTACCGGTAAGCAACACCCGAGCTTCAAGGCAGGTGACACAGTAACAGTAGCATATCGTATCATCGAAGGTAACAAGGAACGTGTACAGCTGTACCGTGGCGTTGTTATCAAGATTTCCGGTCATGGCGAAAAGAAGCGTTTCACAGTACGCAAAATGTCAGGTACCGTAGGTGTAGAGCGTATCTTCCCGATTGAATCACCGGCTATCGACAGCATCGAAGTGAACAAAGTGGGTAAAGTACGTCGTGCCAAATTGTATTACTTGCGTGCCCTCACAGGTAAGAAAGCAAGAATCAAAGAAAAAAGAGCTAACGGCTAATTATCCTGAACCGCTACCAAACAAGAGTGTATCCCAACGATGCACTCTTTTTTTATTCTTATCCGTATCACAGCCCGCACAAAATATTCCTACCCAAACGCCTCTATCGAAAATCTGTCTGCATCACCAACTCCATTCAACCTTTCTTCAGAGAGAGACCTCCCTGCAAACTTTTATCCCAAACTTCCGATTAAATTTCTATGCAATAAAAAAAAGAATGCGCCAAAACGAAGAAGAAATTTCCGTTCTGACGCATGGTTCTCTTAAATGACATCCGAAGCGACGTGCTTCAGGTGAATTTATTTCATATCCTTCAGTTCCCAACCCAATGCGCTGGCACCCAATACAGCAGCATCAGCATCCTTGAGTTCGGAAATCAACAGTTTCGTCTTACCTTTATATATATGAAGCACATTTTCTTCAATTGCTTTCTGAACGGGCTTAATGATATAATCTCCCGCCTTCGCCAAGCCACCAAACAAAACAATGGCTTCGGGACTCGAGAAAGCAATAAAGTCAGCCAATGCCTCACCCAACAAGGTACCTGTAAACTCAAAAATATCCTGAGCCAGCTTATCACCTTTTACAGCAGCATCGTACACGTCTTTGGAGGTAATGTTCTCTGCCGGAATAGAGCGCAACAGACTGGGTTCGGTACGGGCGGTCAAAAACTCACGAGCTGTACGTGCCACACCGGTAGCCGAGCAATAAGTTTCCAAACAGCCACGACGTCCGCATCCACAAAGACGACCGTTCTCGCGACGGATAATGGTATGTCCCAATTCGCCAGCAAAGCCATCGTGACCATATACCATCTGGCCATTGATCACAATTCCACTTCCAACACCCGTTCCCAACGTAATCATGATAAAGTCTTTCATGCCTCGGGCAGCACCATAAGTCATTTCACCGATAGCGGCCGCATTGGCATCATTAGTCAGTGCTGTAGGAATACCCAAACGCTCTTCGAACATAGTAGCCAAGGGAATCACACCTTTCCAAGGCAGATTCGGAGCAAACTCGATGGTACCGCTATAATAATTGCCATTAGGTGCACCGACTCCGATTCCCTTTATCTTTTCCACACCTCCATTGGCTATAATAAGCGGCAGAAGATGCTTACACACTTCATCCACATAATCGTTAACGTCAGCATATGCTCCTGTTTTAATAGAGTCCGTAGCTACTATCGTCCCACGTGCGTCAACAATACCAAACACGGTATTTGTTCCACCTATATCAATGCCCACTACATAGGGCTTTTCCATGGTTGAGTTCATGATATCAATCCGTTTTAAAGGGTTAGTTATTTTAATGATTATGTTTACAAAAATCACAAAGAAAAACGACACTACAAAATCTTTTTTAAAAAAATTCAGCCGGTTTGCAACTTTTCGCAACCTCTGAGCGTCTAATAGTGAAAATTAATAAGAGCAAACATTAAACTTAGAGAGTCGTGATACTACTAAAAGACATCAACAAGACCTACAACAACGGCGCACCGTTGCATGTGCTCAAAGGAATCAACCTGCACATCGAAAAGGGAGAATTCGTATCCATCATGGGTGCATCAGGATCGGGCAAATCCACCTTACTTAATATATTAGGTATATTAGACAATTACGACACGGGCGAATATTACCTGAACGGTACCCTCATCAAAAACCTGAGCGAAACGCGTGCCGCCGAGTACCGCAATCGCATGATAGGCTTCATATTCCAGTCATTCAACCTCATCTCGTTCAAGAACGCGGTAGAGAACGTCGCCCTGCCCCTCTTCTATCAGGGAGTAAGCCGCAAAAAACGTAACGCTCTGGCGTTGGAGTACCTCGACCGACTGGGACTGAAAGACTGGGCCAATCACATGCCCAACGAAATGTCAGGAGGACAAAAGCAACGTGTGGCCATTGCCCGCGCCCTCATCACCCGCCCTCAAATTATCCTGGCCGACGAACCGACCGGAGCCCTTGACAGCAAAACTTCGGTCGAAGTAATGCAGATTCTGAAAGACCTACATCAGACGGGGATGACCATCGTCGTCGTGACCCATGAAAGTGGTGTTGCCAACCAGACAGACAAGATTATCCACATCAAAGACGGCGTTATAGGCACCATCGAAGAGAATCTGAACCACGACGCTTCGCCGTTCGGGAAAAACGGATTTATGAAATAATTATTTTTAAGCATTCAGAACTTCCGGAGTTAAAAGGCTAAACCAATAGCACAACCTCATTCACAACAATCGTACTTTGCGTTAGCTACTTGACTCCTATAATTAATCCAATACCTCAACTTTATGATTGACCTTTGGCAAGAAATATACGGCACCTTGAGACGCAACAAGCTCCGCACCTTTCTGACCGGCTTTGCCGTAGCATGGGGCATCTTCATGCTCATCGTTCTGTTAGGTGCAGGCAACGGACTTATCCATGCCTTCGAACAAAACTCGTCCGAACGAGCCCTCAACTCCATACGCATCTTCCCCGGCTGGACCACCCAATCGTACGACGGACTGAAAGAAGGACGCCGCATCGAGTTAGACAACAGGGACTTGAAAGATTCTGAGACTCAGTTCCCCAAAAATATATCAAGCGTAGGTGCTACCGTACGGCAAAGCGCCCTTAGCATCAGTTTCGGTAAAGAATATGTCAACCTCTCTTTGCTGGGCGTCTATCCCAACTACATCGACATCGAAGCCATCAAAACAGCCGATGGACGTTTTATCAACGTCACCGACCTGAAAGAACGGCGTAAAGTCATTGTACTCCATCGCAAATCGGCCGATATCCTCTTTGGTAAGACACACACCAATCCCATCGGACAGTTCGTCAATGCCAACGGCATTGCCTATCAGGTAGTTGGCATCTACAACGACCAGGGCAACAGCGAACCAAGTGAAGCCTATATTCCCTTCAGTACCCTACAAACCATCTACAACAAAGGCAACAAGCTGAACAATATTCTGTTGACCACCGAAGGGCTCACTTCCATCGAAAGCAACGATGAATTCGAAGCAAACTATCGCCGGGTCATCGGAGCCAATCATCGCTTCTCCCCCGACGACACCAGCGCCATCTGGATATGGAACCGCTTTACCGATTACCTACGTACCATGAATGCCATGGGCATCTTACGCACCGCCATCTGGGTGATCGGCATCTTTACCCTACTGAGTGGCATCGTAGGCGTATCGAACATCATGCTTATCACCGTGCGCGAGCGAACCCACGAGTTCGGTATCCGCAAAGCACTGGGTGCCAAACCATCCTCCATCCTGTGGCTCATCATCGTCGAGAGTGTTACCATCACCACCTTGTTCGGCTACATCGGCATGGTGGCAGGCATCGGAGTAACGGAATGGATGGACAATGCTTTCGGAAGCCAAACCATGGATGCCGGCATGTTTCAAGCCAAAATGTTCAGCGACCCTACAGTGGATTTGCACATAGCCATTCAAGCCACGCTTACACTGATCATAGCCGGTACATTGGCCGGATTCTTCCCCGCCCGCAAGGCTACGAAGATTAAACCGATTGAGGCGTTGAGGGCGGATTAAAAAAGAGGGGCCTCACCCCCGCCCCCTCTCCCGAGGAGAGGGGAGAAGTGAAAAGTGAAAAAACAGAGAGAAATAATTATTATAAATGGTATAATACATTCATCATAAAGTATCATCCCCTACTCCCCTCTCCTTGGGAGAGGGGCCGGGGGTGAGGCTTCTTATTCATTATGAAAATAGACAAAGACACCTGCGAGGAAATCCTCGTCACCATCACCCGCAACAAGACGCGAAGCCTGCTGACGGCCTTCGGCGTATTCTGGGGTATCTTCATGCTTGTAGCCCTCATGGGAGGCGGACAAGGCATGGAACAAGAATTACGGAAACAATTCGAAGGATTTGCCACCAATTCCGGATTCATCTTCGCCCAGCCTACAGGCGAAGCATACAAAGGCTTCCGAAAAGGCAGAAGCTGGGACTTGGAGATGGCCGACATAGAACGCATCGGCAAACTCAGCCAGATAGATATAGCCACCCCTTCAGTAGCCCTGTGGGGGAAGACAGCCATCTACGAAGGTAACAAATATGACTGTAGCATCAAGGGACTTTACCCCAACTACGAACAAATCGAGCATCAGGAGATTGCCTACGGACGGTTCATCAACGACGTGGACATCCGCGAAGCACGCAAAGTGTGCGTCATCGGTAAACGCGTTTACGAAAGCCTTTTCCCAAAAGGTGGTGATCCCTGTGGAAGTTACATACAGGTGGACAGCATCTACTACCGCGTAGTAGGCATGTGCTCGTCCGAAGGCAACGTCAACATTCAGGGACAGGCCTCCGAAGCCGTCACCCTGCCTTATACCACCATGCAAAAAATGTACAACATGGGCAACACAGTCGAACTGATATGCTTCACCATGAAACCCGGCGTAAAAGTGGCCGACGTAGAAGACAAGTTGCAACAAACCATCAAATCGGCCCATTACATCTCGCCCGACGACAAACAGGCAGTGATGATGCTCAACGTCGAAGCCATGTTCTCCATGATGGATGCCTTGATGACCGGCGTACACATCCTGATCTGGATGGTAGGCCTGGGGACCTTGTTTGCAGGAGCCATCGGCGTATCAAACATCATGATGGTGACCGTGCGCGAACGTACTACCGAAATAGGTATCCGACGTGCCATTGGCGCCCGACCGCGCGACATCCTGCAACAGATTCTTTCGGAAAGCATGGTGCTGACCACCGTGGCAGGCATGGCGGGCATCTCGCTGGCCGTACTGGTGTTGCAAGTATTAGAAGCGGCTGCCAATCCGCAGGGAGTAGTCGAGATACACTATCAGGTCAGCTTCGGTATGGCCGTTGGCACCTGCATCCTGCTCATTGCCCTCGGTGTGCTGGCCGGCCTGGCACCGGCCTATCGGGCCATGGCCATCAAACCGATAGAGGCGATACGCGACGAATGACAAACCCATAACCGCCAACTGCCGTCTGCCAGAAAGAAAAATATGAAACAAAACCAACCGAACAAGAAACAATAACTAACAAACATCAAATATGAAAGCTAAAAAGATTCTGAAAATCGCGTTGCTGGTCATCGTTGCCGGCATCTTCATCTGGACCTTCGTATTCCTTTACCAGAAGTCGCAACCGGAAATTACCGTGTATGAAACCGTTCATCCCACCGTGGCCGACCTGGAGAAGACCACCGTCGTCACCGGTAAAATAGAGCCACGGGACGAAGTCCTCATCAAGCCCCAGATTTCGGGCATCATCGAAGAAGTCTATAAAGAAGCCGGACAGAAAGTGAAGAAAGGTGAAGTGATAGCCAAAGTAAAAGTGATTCCTGAACTGGGAACACTGAACTCGGCCGAAAGCCGCGTCCGACTGGCCGAAATCAACGGACGACAGGCCGAAACCGACTTTGCCCGCCTGGAAAAGCTCTATCAGGACAAACTGATCAGTGCCGAAGAATACGAAAAAGGGGAAGTGACCGTGAAGCAAGCCCGCGAAGAATTACAGGCAGCCAAAGACAACCTGCAGATTGTAAAGGAAGGCATCACACAGAACAGCGCTTCCTTCTCGAGTACACTGATCCGCTCGACCATCGAAGGACTGATTCTGGACGTTCCTGTCAAGGTGGGTAACTCGGTCATCATGAGCAACACCTTCAACGACGGAACCACCATTGCTACCGTGGCCGACATGAACGACCTCATTTTCCGAGGCAACATCGACGAGACCGAAGTAGGCCGTGTCAGCGAAGGAATGCCGTTGAAAATCACCATCGGCGCCCTGCAGGACCTCACCTTCCAGGCCACATTAGAGTACATCGCCCCCAAATCGACCGAAGACAACGGTGCCAATCAGTTCGAAATCAAGGCAGCCGTCACCGTACCCGATACGGTAGTGATCCGTTCGGGCTATTCGGCCAACGGCGAAATCGTGCTTGAGCGCGCCAAACAGGTACTCTCCATCCCCGAAGGCTGCGTTGAATTCAAGGACGACAGCACCTTTGTTTACGTCCTGACCGACAGTGTACCTCAACAGCAGTTCCGCCGCCAGCCCATCGAAGTAGGCATGAGCGACGGCATAAAGATAGCTGTCAAGAAAGGCATTACAACCAACGACCTGATACGTAACGCCAGCAAAAACGAAGAAGAAGAATAACCACGAACCATCAGAACCAATCATTATGAAACGAATCTTCATGATAGCCTGCATAGCCTGTGCCTACACTGGTCTGCAGGCACAAGAGGCCTGGTCGTTGCGCCGTTGCATCGACTACGCCATCGAGCACAACATTGACATCAGGCAGAGCGAAAACGCTGCCCGCCAAAGCGAAGTGGAAGTGAATACAGCCAAATGGGCACGCCTGCCAAGCATAAACGGCAATGCCAACCAAAGCTGGAACTGGGGACGTACGCAAACCGCCGTACCCGACGAAAACACAGGCGACTACTCGACTGTTTACGTCAACACCAGCAGTAACGGAACCAACATGTCGCTCAGTGCCAGCGTTCCCTTGTTTACCGGTTTGCAGATTCCGAACGAGTACGCACTGGCCAAGCTGAATCTGAAAGCCGCCACAGCCGACTTACAGAAAGCCAAAGACGACATCTCCATCAACGTGGCGTCGTACTATCTGCAAGTGCTGTTCAACAAAGAGCTCCATCAGGTTGCACTGGGGCAGGTCGCACTGAGTAAAGAACAATTGGAACGCATCAGCCGCCTGGCCGAACTGGGGAAAGCCTCACCGGCCGAAGTAGCCGAAGCCAAATCGCGTGTGGCACAGGACGAGATGACCGCCGTGCAGACCAACAACGACTACCAACTGGCTCTGCTCGACCTCAGCCAGCTCATCGAACTGGAGACACCCGAAGGATTCGTCTTAGAGGAACCGGCCGTCCAGCTGGAACTGACTCCGCTGACACCTCCCGACGACATCTATCAAAGTGCCGTAGTCAACAAGCCCTCGATACAGGCAGCCCAATACCGCCTGGAAGGCAGTCGCCACAGCATCCGCATCGCACAAAGCGGATTCTACCCGCAACTCAGCCTGAACGGAAGTTTGGGTACCAGCTATTACTCGACCATCAACCGTACGTTCAACCAGCAGATGGGTGACAACTTCAGCAAGTATGTCGGCCTCAGCCTGAGCGTACCTATCTTCAATCGGCTGAGTACCCGCAACCGGGTACGCACGGCACGCCTGCAACGCGAAAACTATGCCCTGCAGTTAGACAATGCCAAGAAGACCCTCTACAAGGAGATTCAGCAGGCCTGGTACAGCGCCACCGCTTCCGAAAGCAAATACACCAGCAGCCGTGCCGCCACCGAAGCCAGCCAGGCATCCTTCCAGCTGATGAACGAAAAATACATCAACGGCCAGGCTACCGCTGTCGAGTACAACGAAGCCAAACAAAACCTGATGAAGGCCCAAAGCGATGAGTTACAGGCTAAATACGACTACCTGTTCCGCACCAAGATTCTGGACTTCTACAAAGGTATTCCAATCGAATGACGTAAAAATGTCGTATCTTTGTGCCCGAAAGCATTGGAACGAAACAAGAAGCATAAAGATATGAAAAAGAGATACGTAAAAGTAGCGGCAGGCTCCGTCCTGCTGCTTCTGCTGGTTGCCGTAGCGGCTTTTCTGAGCCGCGGCAGCCTGTTGCGTCACATGGCAGACAAACACATGGCCGGTATAGAACAACGCTACGGGCTCGACATCGGTTACGACAGACTGCATATGAAAGGTCTGCGCACCATAGCAGTCGAAGGGCTGACCGTTGTTCCCTCGGGGCGCGACACGCTCCTTGCCCTGCAATCGCTCGACGTTCGCATCGGCTTGTGGCCGTTGCTTTGGGGCAACATCAACGTCCGTCACGTCGGTATGGACGGACTTTCGCTCCGCTTCATCAAACAGGACGGTAAGGCCAACTACGACTTCCTGTTTCTTCCTGCTTCCGAACAGCCCAAGCCGGACATCCCCAAGGCCGAAACAAACTATGCCCGCCGCGTCAACACACTGCTCGACTTGCTATTCGGGCTGCTCCCCGACAACGGCGAACTGAACAACCTTCACATTTATGAACGCAAGGACAGCAATTTCGTTGCATTCCACATCCCCCGGTTGCACATTTCCGACCGCCACTTCCAGTCAGAGATGCTCATCGAAGAAGACAGCCTCAGCCAACAGTGGAACATCAGCGGAGAACTGAACCCGTCGGACCGCCACCTGCATGCCACGGTCACCGCACCCCAGCTCACCGTCCCCTACATCGGCCGGCGCTTTGGTGCCGAAGTACAGTTCGACAGCCTTACGTGCCGCCTGTCGCAAGAGAAAGGCGACAACAACCTTGCCTGCCTTGTGGGCGAAGCTGAAGTGCGCGGCCTGCACGTCTATCACAAGCGCCTGTCCACCGAAAAGATCAACCTTGACCATGGGCAGCTACGTTTCCACGTCGATGTGGCGCCGCACTCCGTCGAACTGGACAGCGCCAGCCTGATACGCTTCAATGCACTCACTTTTCATCCCTACATGCGGATAGAACACCCGCAGCAATCGGGTACGGCACCGACGTGGCACTTCACGGCATCGGTCAACAAGCCCTGGTTCCCGTCCGACGAACTGTTCAGCTCGCTGCCCAAAGGCTTGTTCGAGAATCTGGAAGGTATCCGCACGGAAGGCGAACTGGCCTATCACTTCCTGCTCGATGTGGACTTTGCACAACTGGACAGCCTCCGCTTCGAATCGGAGCTGAAGGGCAGAGACTTCCATATCCTGCAGTTCGGGCGCACTCCGCTGAACAAGATGAACGGAGAATTCGAATACACGGCCTACGAAGACGGCCGTCCTGTCCGCACCTTCCCTGTAGGGCCTTCGTGGGAGCACTTCACTCCCCTGGCCGAAGTACCGGAGCTGTTGCAGATGTCCGTCATGCAGAGCGAAGACGGTGCCTTCTTCTACCACCAGGGATTCTTGCCCGACGCGCTGCGCGAAGCCCTGATACACGACCTCAAGGTACGCAAGTTTGCACGGGGAGGCAGCACCATCTCGATGCAATTAGTCAAGAACGTCTTCCTGACCCGCAACAAGAACATAGCCCGCAAGCTGGAAGAAGCGCTCATAGTCTGGCTGATCGAAGGACAGCACCTCACGTCCAAAGAACGCATGTACGAGGTCTATCTGAACATAGCCGAATGGGGTCCCCTGATTTACGGCATTCACGAAGCAGCCGATTTCTACTTCGACAAACGACCTTCACAGCTCTCACTGGAAGAGTGTATCTTCCTGGCATCCATCATCCCCAAGCCCAAGCACTACAAGAGTTCCTTCACCCCCGACGGACGTCTGCGCGACAGCCAGGAAGGCTACTTCCGCCTCATCGCCGAACGGCTGGCCAAGAAAGGCCTCATCAGCGAGGAACAGGCCGCCAAGGTGGACATCGCCAACGTCACACTGCGCGGTGCAGCTCTTGCAAGCTTCCAGGCACAGGCTGAGGAAGGGGAGGAAGAAGTACCTGACCAGACGGAAACTGAAACGGACGGAGACTTCTGACCTCACCGCTCCGTCCGCCACAAGCGAAATTTTCCTAATTCCGGGCTTTTTCCTTCAGATGACAGACTGCCAGTATCAGGTTCGAATCGAACTGAACATCCGCATCGAACGTTTTCCTCAGCTTCTCAAAGCTCTCGTCGGAAAACAACGAGGGATACAGCGGATAGACCCACAAATCGTCCGAGGCATACAACAGGTTCAGCGCAATGGGATAATCGACCGACGACATGAAAGGGGCCTTGAACACACGTGTCTCTCCCGACTGGCTGTCATAGAAGCACTTATAGCCCAGCCCCATGCCTGTCCCCATCTCGGAGAAAGAAAAGAACACACGGTTGCGGGTGACAAAGCAATGCTGGATATCGCCTAAGTAATCATGGTCGGCAAGCAGTTTGTCATATTCTTCCATACTGCCAGCTTCGCGTATCTGGTCGTAAGGCACTGTGCGACTGCCGAAGTCTATGCAAAGATAAGGATCGGCATCCGTTCCGTCCAACTCGTAAATCATGTTGCTCGACGGATAATAGAAGAAAGCACGTCCCCGCCCATCGTCGGTGAAGACAGACTCGAACGTCACATTCACAAACTCTTTCTGAGGGAAATATTGTTTCTTCACGGTTTGCAGATCTACAGACAAAAGAGTCAGATTGTAATGTCCGGGATTATTGTCCTTGAAGCAACTGTACACCCATACGCCCTCTTCCGTCCGGAAAAAGGAATTGAACTCAACAGCAGCTTTCGCAGATTGCTCCAACAGGTTGCCGGAAAGATTATAGGTATATATCCGGTTCCGGAACCGTTCGTGAACATACACCAGTCCACGCTTGGCATCAAGTTGCACGTCATTGATATACATATATTCATCGGGACCTTCGCCCTTATTGCCTATCATTCTGACAAAACGCCCACGGGCATCAAACAGAAACAGACTCATCGTCTTCTGGTCGAAGACAAGGATGTTCTCCTGCGTCAGATAGAGTTTCGTAACCCCACCAATCAAAACATCGTCGGTAGTTTCCAACGGGATATACCTCACGGTATCGAAATAATCATGAAAGTCGAAATCCTCGACCTTGTCCACATTGACAGTAACCGTAGTACCTGCACTGGCAATCCAACGTGAGGGAGTCGAAGAGCACGCGGCGACCAGCCATACCATCAGCAACATTCCCATAAACAGCCAGCCATTCGCCGCCTTCATCGCCTGCAATCCTTTTGTTTTCATGTTTGATAGTTTTAAGTGTAACTCAAAAATCGGTGAAACCGGCGTGAAACTTTATATTTCACCACATTCCGCTGATAATCAGCAGTTAGCAGTCGGTGAAAGCGTGAAAGGAGAGAAAACATCTGTCTTCAAACAGTGCTGTTTCCGGCCATAGCCTTCACCCTTTCACCTTTCTTTTTCCCTAACCGCTGTTGCAAAGAGGGACTTTACGACCGCCAAGTGGCACTTGGCAAACGTAAACATCTACTTCAGCACCGTCAACTGCCTGTAGTTGCCGGCAACAACACTTGCACGGCTCGCGAGCCACACTTGCACGGCTCACGAACGACACAAGTGTGGCTCACGAGCAACACAAGCGTGGCTCACAGCCCCTCTGCATCAGTGCCCAAATATATACAAAAGGGAAATTACACCCAACAAAAAGAGACTGACGAAAACTGACAATGCTCATAGACAACGACTTACGCATAGCGATGTAACAAAACTGTAAGGTTCCCGGCGTTTTCCCCATCACTTTCTCACAGGTAACAAAAGTTTTTCCCTACGTTACATCGCCTGCAAAAATCGTACATTTCACGCCCCTTTCCGCAAGGAATTGGACGAAGCACGTCCTTTCGGCTCCTTCCGCGAAGACTCCTTTGCCGGACGCTGTACAGGTGCCTTGTCTTTGTCCTTTTTAGGACGGCTGACCCTTTCGGGAGCCTTTCCCGGTTTCGGTCTTGCCGGACCCTTCGGTGCTTTCAAGTCGGGTTTCTTCACCGAATTCGGACGCGGACGGATGCTGCCGAAGTCCGAACGGCGACTGGACTGAAAGTGCTTGCCGTCGCGGATGCGGAAACTGCCCGTATAAAACGCATGATGGTAGCGCCCCTTATAATAACTCACCTGGTTATGACGGGGACGGGCGTGTCCGCCGCAATAGGTCTTGTAATGAGGGGGACGCGGATAATAGAAATGATTGCGATCGGTATAGGTCAGGTAAATGCGGAAATTCCAACGCCCGCCCGAAACATAGACGGGACGGAAGAAATAGGCAGCCTGCATAAAGCGGCCGTACTGGCTACGGTTGAGCACCCAGTGCAAGTCGTCGTTGCGGATGTCCAGACAATCGTAGTAGCGGTTCAGCGCCCACTCTTCGCCTCGAAGCACATCGTCCATCAAAGGGCCGATGTTTACAATGAAATCGTAATTGATTTCGTACACGTCGTTATACTGTGCCGTACTCAGCTTCAACTCATAAGCCATCTTGTCTGTCAGAAAACGGGTTTCGTGACGCACGCGGCTGCTGCTCATCGCGGCACTGCACAAAACGGTACTTGCCAAAACGGTACAAAACAGGATGATAAATCGTTTCATGGTTCCCTCCTTTTTTTATAATTGTTTTCTTCATGATAATTCCGGCAAAGCCACCGCTACCGTTCTTCTTCCAACAGAAAGTATCGGCCGCAGGCGGCAACAGTTGCCACGTCCGACACGGTGCCTTGCTCGTGACACAAAAATAGGGAGAGAAAAATCCCCTCCCTCGTCACATACTCTATTCCCCGGTAGGGAAATCCCTATTCTTTTGCCAGTACGATGCCGTCGTCCTGCAGCACCACCAAGCGTTTCTTGTACAAGTCGCCCACAGCCTTCTTGAACGTCTTCTTGCTGACACCGAACATTGCGTATATCTCTTCGGCCGGCGTCTTGTCGTTCAGCGGCGTGCGTCCGCCGTTGCTGCGTATGTGCTCGAGCAACGTCTTGGCAAAGTCGTCCACCTTGCCTGCGCCGGGCTTCTGGAGCATCAGGTCTATCTTGCCGTCGTCGCGCACCTGTTTCACGTATGCCTTCAGACGCATGCCGGTATGTAGCGGCTGAAATATCTCGCTGTCATAGAGCAATCCTCCGAAGCAGTTCTCGATGATGGCCTTGAAGCCTAAGTCGGTCTTCTGCCAGATCAGCACTTCCACTTCCTGCCCCGGCACATAGTCGGCCTTCTCCTTCGACAGGTAACGATCGACCTTGGCCGAAGCCACAATCCGGTAGCTTTCCTCGTCCAGATGGACATGGACGACATAGCGTTTGCCCACCTGCATTTTCATCTTCTGCTCGCTGAAAGGCACAAACAAGTCCTTCATCAGTCCCCAGTTCAGAAAAGCTCCGTACTGGTTGACCCACGCTACCTCCAGGCAGGCAAACTGACCTACCTGCACCAACGGCTCCTGCGTAGTGGCTACCAGACGCTCTTCGTTGTCCAAATAGATAAAGACATCCAGCTCGTCGCCCACCTTGCAATCCTGCGGCACATAGCGTTTGGGCAGAAGAATCTCGCCCTCTACATCGTCGTCAAGATACATGCCGAAATCGACCTGTTTCACCACCTTCAGCCTGTTGAATTTTCCTAATTCGATGCTCATAATCTTCTACTTTTCGGGCAAAGATAATGGAAACGGCAGGCAGAACAAAATCGTCAAGCTCATTTTTCGGCCGGACAGACAAAATAACACCTTGCGCTCCCTGCCTAAAACAACGCAGTGAATGTAAACTGAATATAATTATAACTTTTCAATCTAAAAGATAACTTTCTTCTATGAACAAGTCTGTGCGAATTTTATTATATTTGTTGTAATCTGAAGTATCTTATTTGATTATCAACGCTTTGTAGAAAAC
>CABROZ010000026.1 GCA_902472795.1 uncultured Bacteroides sp.
GGGCGATGCTCTCCAGCAGGGCCTTGGCGTCGGCCATGTCGTTGTAGCCGTAGAAGGTGCGCTGTGCAGCCACGTAGCTCAACGCCAGAATCGAACCGTACTCGGCGATGGCATTCAGCTTCTTGGCCGACTGAATCATTTTATGGAAAGAGATGGCCGAAATATCCAGCGTCTTGTTCAGCATGTCATAATCCAGGTCGTCATAGGTACGTTTCTTACGTACGTTGGGGGACATACCGATGGAATGAAGCACGAAATCGATCTGGCCGCCCAATACTTCCATAGAGCGCTTGAAGACATTCTCCAGATCCTCCACACTGGTAGCATCGGCAGGAATCACCTCGCAATGCAACTTGTCGGCCAATGCCGATACTTCGCCCATGCGCACGGCGACAGGTGTGTTCGACAAAGTGATTACAGCACCTTCTTCTACTGCTTTTTCTGCTACTTTCCAGGCAATGGACTGCTCGTTCAGAGCACCGAATATAATGCCTCTTTTTCCTTTCAACAAATTGTAACTCATACTACATTAATTAAATTTGAGGCTGCAAAGATAGTGAGTTTATCCGGAAGTCTATCGAAAATTGTTGAAAGAAAGCACCAAAAGACAAAAAATCCACCTAATTCTTCAATTTGTCCACCAAAAACAAAGCGGATAATCCTACTTTTGCAGGGTAAATACACCTGATACAGGGCGGAGGGACCACCAGACGGCAGACGACGAAGGCAGTCCGTCCGCAAAGCAGATTTTACAAGAAAAGACATCATACGCCGAAACCATGAAAAAGAAAATCCTCATCCTGCTGGGCCTGTTGGGGGCTACAGCCTTCGGTGCGGCTGCCGAGAAAAGCCGTACTGTCAACTTAGAACTCAGAAACACGTGGACTCGCCAACAGAAAGACGCACCCGTCGTCGTCAGGCTGAGCGAACTGAATGTGGACTTCGTCGTACGGTCGGCCACGGTGAAGGACGGCACACAAGAGATACCTTCGCAACTGGACGACTTAGACGGCGACCGGACGGCCGACGAGCTGGCCTTCGTCATCGACATGCCTGCCCAAAGCACCCGGCAGATCCGCATCACGCTGTCCGACAGCCTGCCACAGAAAGCCTATGCGCCCCGCGTATCGGCCCAGTTGCTGATACGCGATGCCAAGAAGGGGAAACATGCCCAGGTTCAGTCGGTCACCGTGCCGGGAACAACGAACTTCTATAATATGGTATATGGCCACGGACCCATGTTCGAATCGGAATTGGTGGGCTACCGTATCTACTTCAACGAAAAGCAGACCATCGACCCCTACGGAAAGTTTACCCCAAGACTGGAACTGACCGAAAGCCGGTTCTATCCCACCGACGAACAGCTGGCACGAGGCTTTGGCGACGACGTACTGATGGTGGGCAACAGTTGCGGCATCGGCACCCTGAAGGGTTGGGACGGACAGAAGGCTGTCCACATCGCCCCGGTGGCCACCCGGACAGAGCGCATCCTGGCGGACGGTCCGGTGCGTGCCGTTGTCGAGGTGGAAGTGCAGGGGTGGGAGTATCAGGGCAGCTGCCTCGACATGACCCAACGATACATTCTGTATGCCGGACACCGCGACCTGCGCATCGAGACTTCGTTCTCGCATCCGCTGGCCGAAGAGGTGTTCTGCACCGGCGTACAGAACATCATGGGCAACGAAACCGTTGCCTACAGCGACCACCGGGGACTGACCGGCAGCTGGGGACGGCACTGGCCCGTGAACGACACCGTGAAATATGCCAAAGAGACCATCGGCATTGCCACCTGCATCCCGGAGAAGTACATCCGGCAGGAAGTGGCGGACGGGGACAACTTCCTATACACCCTGTCGGCACCCGGCGAACGGGGATTCTGCCATTACACCATGTTCACCTCGCGCAAGGAGACCTTCGGCTTTCCCGATGCCGAAGCCTGGTTCGGATACATGCAGGAATGGAAGGACGGGCTGGAGCATCCGCTGGAAACCGTCATCCTGCCGGATGTGGAAACTTCCGGCCGTCCGCATCCCTGAAGCCGGGGCATGACGCCACGATCATCTTCTTCATCGATTCACCCTTATCAACCACCGACGCAACATGAATATTTCTACATCATTCGCATGCATTGCCCTGCTGGCTGCCCTGCCGGTTGCGGCTCAGCAGAAAGAGTACGTATCGCAAGTATGGGAAGCCGACCGGGGCGACGGCACCTATCAGAATCCCGTCCTCTATGCCGACTATTCCGACCCCGATGCCTGCCGCGTAGGCAATGACTTCTACATGACCAGCTCCAGCTTCAACTGCCTGCCGGGCTTGCAGATACTGCACTCCAACGATCTGGTCAACTGGCACATCATCGGCGCAGCCATCCCCTACAGCCTCGCTCCCGTCCGCACCCCCGAACGCCCCGAACACGGCAACCGCGTATGGGCACCCGCTATACGCCACCACAACGGACAGTTCTACATTTTCTGGGGAGATCCGGACCAGGGAGTCTTTATGACCAAGGCCCGCGACCCGCAGGGGCCGTGGACCGAGCCCGTACTGGTAAAGGCCGGACAGGGCATCATCGACCCTTGCCCCCTGTGGGACGACGACGGACAGGTCTATTTGGTGCACGCCTATGCCGGCAGCCGCGCCCAGCTGAAGAGTGTCATCGCCGTCTGTCGGCTGAATGAAGAGGCCACGCAGGCCGTCACCCCTTCACGCATCGTCTTCGACGGGCACGAGGCTCACGCGACGTGCGAGGGTCCCAAGTTCTACAAGAAAGACGGCTATTACTACATCTTCCATCCGGCGGGCGGAGTGCCTACCGGCTGGCAAGTGGTGCTACGCTCGAAGAACGTCTATGGCCCCTACGAGTGCAGAACCGTGCTGGCACAGGGCAACACCTCGGTCAACGGGCCACACCAGGGCGCGTGGGTGGACACCCCGACCGGCGAGGACTGGTTCCTGCACTTCCAGGACGTAGGGGCTTACGGGCGGGTGGTGCACCTGCAACCCATGAAGTGGAAGGACGGTTGGCCCGTCATCGGCACCGATCCCGACGGCGACGGGTGCGGCGAACCCGTGCTGTCGCACCGCAAGCCCGACGTAGGCCGCACGTATCCCGTCCGCACGCCGCAGGAGAGCGACGAGTTCGATGGCTACACCCTTTCGCCCCAGTGGCAGTGGCATGCCAACATCAACGAGAAGTGGGCCTACCATGCAGGCAACCGCGGCTTCGTCCGCCTGTACTCGTACCCGGTGGTGCCGCAGTACAGAAACCTGTGGGATGTGGCCAATCTGTTGCTTCAGAAGACGCCTGCCCCCAACTTCACCGCCACGATGAAGCTGACCTTCAGCCCCACGGACAAGTACAGGGGCGAACGCACCGGATTAGTGGTGATGGGCATGGACTATGCCGCGCTGATGCTCGAAAACACGGCCGACGGACTGACCCTGTCGCAGGTGGAGTGCATCGGTGCCGACAAGGGACAGCCCGAGCAGGTCAACGCATCGGTCGGACTGACCGGAGGTACCGTCTATCTGCGCGTCAGGTTCGGGTGCGACGGTCGGAAGATAGCCCAAAGCGAAGGCGGGCACGACCTGCTCGTGACGTGCAACTTCAGCTACAGCACCGACGGCCGGACGTTCAGCCCATTAGGCACCACCTTCCGGGCGCGTGAAGGCAAATGGATAGGCGCCAAGGTGGGCACCTTCTGCACCCGCCCCGCCATCAGGGCCAACGACGGCGGATGGGCCGATATCGACTGGTTCCGCATCACCCCGTAAGCAGGGATTCTGTAAAACATTATAACCAACAGACAGGGAAATCATAAAACGTTGATAATCAGAAGCCTTATATGTTGGCTATCTAAGTATAGGACTGAGGGGGTCTAAGTATAGGACCGAGGGTACCTCAGTCCTATACTTAGGTACCCTCGGTATAGGACTGTGACCGGAAGCCGTCCGCGCTGTCAATAATTATCCTAAACCTCCTCCCCTTCCCGGCTACTGCCCGCACGGGGCGGACACGTTGCAGATGTGCCCGAAAAGTATTACCTTTGCCGCCGGAACATAAAACCTGTGAAAATGAAGAAACTGATTATATTCGACCTCGACGGCACACTGCTCAACACCATTGCCGACCTGGCACAAAGCACCAATCACGCCCTCAGCGCCTTAGGCTATCCCACCCACGACGAAGCCTCGTACAAGTTCATGGTGGGCAACGGCATCAACAAGCTGTTCGAACGTGCCCTGCCCGAAGGAGAAAAAACCGAAGAGAACGTCCTGCGGGTACGTGCCCAATTCATCCCCTACTACGACTGCCACAATGCCGACCGCAGCCGCCCCTACCCCGGCATAGCCGAACTGCTGGAACAGCTGCAGTCGCAGCACATACTGCTGGCGGTGGCCTCGAACAAGTATCACGCTGCCACCACGAAGCTCATTGCCCACTACTTCCCGCAGATACGCTTTGCCGCCGTCTATGGCCAGCGCGAAGGCATTGCCACCAAACCCGACCCCACCGTTGTGGCCGACATCCTGCGCGACACCGGTGTGCAGCCCGAAGACGTGCTCTACGTAGGCGACTCGGCCGTCGATATGCAGACCGCCCTCAACGCCGGTGTCACCGCCTGCGGCGTCACCTGGGGCTTCCGTCCGCGCACCGAACTGGAAGCGCTCAACCCAGCCTACATCGTCGACCAGGCATCCGACATACTGAAAATAGCAAACAAATGATACCGGCAGCCGCCTCACTATTCCGAAGAAGGCGGCTGCTTTCTTTTCCACCCACCTTTCCAGCCGCCAACCGGCAGCCACACGGCAAACAGCACGCTACACCCCTCCCCATCGGTGATTAGCCAAAAAATACACCAAAACAGACAATTTCTGCACATCGGTTTAGGGAAAGATCGGTACTTTTGTCAACGGCAGCACTTCCACCCCATCGTCGGAAGCACTGCCCCGAAAAAGTATAACCTTTTAGTACAATCGATATGACCATGAATTACCAGACATCTTCCCTTTCGCAAAAGCCCTCCGGCTTCCTGAGAAAGTTGTTTTCGCTTTCAGCCCTTACGGCCCTGCTGCTGACAGGCAGTGCATGTAGCAGCACCCCCAAGTCGGCAACACCGGCAAGTCCCGTCGCCGATATTTACGAAGGCCTGCCCTTCGAGATGCCCCGTGTGGAACGTCCCAGCTTCCCCGACTTCCAGGCCAACATCACCGACTTCGGTGCCAAGAACGACGGCATCACCCTGAACACCCGTGCCATCAACGACGCCATCCGCTCTGTCAATCAGAAAGGTGGCGGAACGGTCATCATCCCTGAAGGAATCTGGCTCACAGGCCCCATCGAACTGCTGAGCAACGTTAATCTGCATACCGAAAAGAACGCCCTCGTCCTGTTCACCGACGACTTCGAGGCCTATCCCATCATCGAAACCTCGTTCGAAGGACTGAACACCCGACGTTGCCAGTCGCCCATCTCGGCACGCAACGCCGAGAACATCGCCATCACCGGCGACGGCGTATTCGACGGCTCGGGCGACAGCTGGCGCCCCGTCAAGAAGAGCAAGCTGACCGCCTCGCAGTGGAAAGCGCTCGTCCAGTCGGGCGGCGTGGTCGATAACGACATCTGGTACCCCACCCCCGGCTCGCTGAAAGGCGCGCAGGCCTGCAAGGAGTTCAACAATCCCGAAGGCATCGAGACCGACGAAGAATGGAACGAAATACGCCCCTGGCTGCGCCCCGTACTACTCAGCATCGCCCAGTGTAAGAAGGTGCTCCTCGAAGGCGTCACCTTCAAGAACTCGCCCAGCTGGTGCCTGCATCCGCTGTCGTGCGAGCACGTCACCATCGACAACGTGAAAGTATTCAATCCCTGGTACTCGCAGAACGGCGACGCCCTCGACTTAGAGTCGTGCACCAACGCCGTAATCACCAACTGCATCTTCGACGCGGGCGACGATGCCATCTGCATCAAGTCGGGCAAGGACGAAGATGGAAGAAAGCGTGGCGAACCCTGCCAGAACGTCATCGTACGCAACAACATCGTCCTGCACGGACATGGAGGCTTCGTGGTGGGCAGCGAAATGTCGGGTGGCGTGAAGAACATCTACGTGGCCGACTGTACCTTCCTCGGCACCGATGTAGGTCTGCGGTTTAAGAGTACCCGCGGACGCGGCGGAGTGGTAGAAGGCATCTACATCGACCGCATCCAGATGATTGACATCCCCTACGAACCACTGCTGTTCGACCTCTTCTACGGCGGCAAGGCAGCCGGCGAGGAGAGCGAAGACGACCTGCAGGGACGCATGAAGGCCGAGATACCGCCCGTAACGGAAGAAACACCCGCCTTCCGCAACATCCACATCTCCAACGTCACCTGTAAGGGTGCCGGCCGTGCCATGTTCTTCAACGGACTGCCCGAGATGCCTATCGATAACGTCACCATCAGCAACGTCACCATCAGCGACGCCAAGCAGGGCATCGTCATCAGCCAGGCGCGCAACGTCACCCTGGAGAACGTACACATCGGCACACCGGGCGAGGCCATGCAGATAAAGAATGCACAAGACATCCGCGTCGACGGCCAGACCTATCAGAATCCCGGCCCGAAAGCCATGCCCGTCAAGATGTAAAACCCGCCGATAACGACACGTAACAACAGACAGTAACCGCCGCAGAAGCAGACAACCAGCCTGCCTCCTGCTGCACAAACCATACAATCCATTAAAACTGCAATATGAGCAAGATAAACTCCAAAGTGGCCGCATTCACACTGGCCGCCATCATCGCTTCACTTCCCTCGCTCAGCCTGGGATGCTCCGACGGAAACAGCCCCGAGACAACTCCGGAGCCCCCTTCCGACGAGGAAACACTGACCACCTATCCCACGCCCGACCGCTCCACTATCCCGGCCTTTCCCGGTGCCGACGGAGCAGGCAAATACACCACCGGAGGGGCAGGCGGAACCGTTTACACCGTAACGTCACTCAAGGACGACAGCTCGCAAGGCACCCTGCGCTGGGCCATCAACCAGAAAGGAGCCCGCACCATCGTCTTTGCCGTCAGCGGCATCATCGAGCTGCAACAGCCGCTCAAGGTGCGCAACGGCGACCTGACCATCGCCGGACAAACCGCACCGGGCGACGGCATCTGTCTGAAGAACTATACGTTCAATATACAGGCCGACAACGTCATCGTCCGCTTTATCCGCTCGCGTATGGGAGCCGACATCGTGCAAAAAGGCGACGACGCCATGAATGCCTATCAGTCGCACCGCAACATCATCATCGACCACTGTTCGCTGAGCTGGAGCACCGACGAGTGTGGCACGTTCTACGACAACAGTAACCTGACCCTGCAATGGTGCATCATCAGCGAAAGTCTGGCCAACTCCATACACGAGAAAGGTGCACATGGCTACGGCGGCATCTGGGGAGGACAACCCGCCTCGTTCCACCACAATCTGCTGGCCCACCACACCAACCGCACGCCCCGCCTCTGCGGCAGCCGCTACACCGGCAAGCCCGAGGAGGAGAAAGTAGAACTCTTCAACAACGTCATCTACAACTACGGTAGCGAAGGTGCCTATGCTGGAGAGGGCGGCTCGTACAACTTCCTGAACAACTACTACAAGCCGGGACCCTATACGGCCACCAAGAGCTCGTACAACCGTCTGTTCACTGCCTATGCCGACGACGGCACCAACACCAATGCCAAAGGTGTGTACGGCCACTTCTACTTCGACGGCAACTACATGGATGCCACCTGCTCCAAGCTAAGCGACAAGCAGCGCACCGCCATGGCCAAAGTCAACGCCGACAACACCGCAGGCCTCATCCTGAAAAACGATTTTGCCTCCAAGGACGACGTACTGGCTAAAAGCGCCTTCGACATAGCCGAGCACACCTCGCTGCAACCGACTGCCGAAGCCTACGAATCAGTTCTTCGCCTGGCCGGTGCCTCGCTGAAGCGCGATGCCTGCGATGCCCGCATCGTCGAAGAAGTACGCCAGGGCACCTATACCTACGAAGGTTCGAATGGTAGCACCAACGGCATGATCGACCAGCCTGCCGACGTAGGCGGATGGCCCGAATACCAATCGGCCGATGCCCCCAAAGACAGCGACGGCGACGGCATGCCCGACGAATGGGAGAAAGCACACGGCTTGAATCCCGATGCCGCCGACGGCAGTGCCTACAACCTGAGCCCCCGGTACACCAACCTGGAGGTCTATCTGAATGAACTGGTCAGCCACATAGCCTTGCCCGACAATACGTCCGGACAATAGACGGCAACCGTTGCAGCAAACAGACGGACAGCGGTGATTACCCCCACCGAATCCGACTGTATCCCCTCAAGAACAGCAAAAAATGGATTTATAACAAAAAGTACCAACCCAAAAAACAATTTTTGCACATCATGCTTTTTGCATTACTATACATTTGCAACAAAGAATTAACAGTGTGTTCAAACACACCCATAAGATTAACATTACTTAAATTATAACCATGCAAGACAAGTCTAACAAGATGAAAAACATGCGCGCCGTGTTACTATCATTATTAGTAACCATGATATCGCTCAGCGTATCCGCGCAGAATGTGACCGTAACTGGTACAGTGAAAGACAAGACTGGAGAATCCGTGATCGGAGCCTCCGTAGTTGAGAAAGGGAATACCGGCAACGGTACCATCACCGACATCGACGGTAACTACTCCCTTTCTGTTCCCTCCAACGCCACGTTGGTATTCTCGTACGTAGGAATGACGACACAGGAAGTCCACGTCAAAGGACAAACAATCATCAACGTCACAATGAGCGACGATGCCCAGGCACTGGAAGAAGTGGTGGTCATCGGTTACGGCTCCGTAAAACGCAAAGACCTGACAGGATCAGTAGCAACCGTCAGTTCCGACGCGCTGACAGCAGTCCCCGTTGCCACTGCCACCGAAGCACTGACCGGTAAAATGGCCGGTGTGCAAATCACCACAACAGAAGGTTCGCCCGATGCCGAAATGAAGATCCGCGTACGTGGTGGCGGCTCCATTACCGGTGACAACACACCTCTGTTCATCGTTGACGGCTTTCCCGTGGAGTCCATCTCCGACATCCCCGCCTCCGACATCGAAGACATCACCGTCCTGAAGGACGCCTCCTCGACCGCCATCTACGGTTCGCGCGGTGCCAACGGTGTAATTCTGGTAACCACCAAGTCGGGTAAGGAAGGTAAAGTGAGCGTCAACTACAATGCATACTATAGCTGGAAGAAAATGGCCAAGCAACTCAACACCCTAAGCAGTGCCGACTATGCCAAATGGCAATATGAATTTGCCATGCTGAAAAGCGGAAAACCTGACCAGATCAATCCATCGGCTTATACCGACATCTTTGGTAACTATCAGGACATCGACTTGTACCAGAACGTACCCGAAAACAACTGGCAAGACCAGGTATTCGGCCGTACGGGACATACTTTCAACCACAACCTCAGCATCAGTGGCGGTAGCGACAAGATGAAATTTACGTTCAACTATGCACATATGGACGATAAAGCCATCATGTTGGGTTCGAGTTACAAACGAGACAACCTGAGCCTGAAACTGAACTACAAACCGGTGAAGAGGGTCAGCCTTGACTTTTCAGCCCGCTACTCCGACACCCACATCAGCGGAGCCGGTGCCAACGAATCGAAGACGGAAGTTTCGACTGCCGACTCACGTATGAAGAATGTGATGGTCTTCTCGCCGTTCAATTACGCAAGCTTAAGCGAAGGATATGACCCGGACATGAATCTGACCCAACCACTGACCTCGGTTTATGATAATGACCGTCTGCAAGACCGCCGGACATTCGACTATAACGGAAGTTTCACTTGGGAAATCATTGATAACCTGAAGTTCAAGACCGAATTCGGTCTGCAATACTATACGAACGACGACAAACGCTTTTATGGTATTTCGACCTATAACGCCCGCGTAAACGGAAACAATCAGCCTATCGTCGTCTTTACTGAAAATGGACGTGAAACGTTCCGCAACGCAAATACACTGAGCTATGACTTCAAGAAACTGATCAAAAGCGAAGACCATCATCTGAACCTGTTGGTAGGACAAGAGCTTATCAAGGTGAAAAGCAATACCGATACAGACGAAGTGCGCTACTATCCTACGCAATTCACATCCAGCCAGGCTTTCACATTGAGCAGCCAGGGAACAGCTTACAGCACCAACAAATTCATCAATGCCGATGATGTACTCCTCTCTTACTTCGGACGTGTCAATTATGACTATCAAAGCAAATACCTCGTATCAGCCACGTTCCGTGCCGATGGTTCTTCCAAGTTTGCAAAAGACAACCGCTGGGGCTTCTTCCCCTCAGCAGCCGTTGCATGGCGTATCTCTTCGGAAAACTTTATGGAAAGCACACGTAGCTGGTTGGACGACCTGAAACTTCGTGTCAGCTACGGTACTGCCGGTAACAACGACATTGACAGCGATCAGATGCGTACAATCTGGTCGGCAGGAAGCGGTAGCGCTTTGGGATGGATCAACAACGTTTCCAGCTTCTGGACAACCGGTTCGTACATGTCGAACCCCGACCTGAAATGGGAAACGACGCATACGCGTAACATCGGACTCGATTTCTCTATCTTTGGAGGACGTCTGAACGGTACGGTTGAATACTACTGGAACAGTACCAAAGACCTGCTCATCGAATTCCCGGTTTCCGGTACAGGATACAGTTATCAATGGCGCAACTTAGGTGAAACAGAAAACAAAGGTTGGGAAATCAGCCTGAACTGGGACATTGTCAACAAGAAGAACTTCGGCTTAAGTTTCAACGGCAATATCGGCTTCAACAAGAATAAAGTCGTTTCTTTGGGCTCGTTGAACGAATATGCGGCAGCCTCCAATTGGGCCTCTACCGAAATCGGTTCGGACTATGTAGTACGTCCGGGTTCTCCCATCGGACAGATCTACGGATACGTATGTGACGGACGCTACGAAGTAGATGATTTCGAAGGCTACGATGCTGCAAACAATAAGTGGATTCTTAAGGAAGGCGTAGTTAACGACAGCGAAGTCATCGGTGAAAAGATGCTCCGCCCGGGTGCACTGAAACTGAAAAACGTAGATGGAAGTGAGGACGGAAAGGTGACCGCAGCCGACCGTACCATTATTGGTGATACGAACCCTGTAGCCAGTGGAGGTTTCGGACTGAACGCCAGAGTTTATAATTTCGATATTGCAGCCAGCTTTACCTACAGCATTGGCAACGACGTATACAATGCCAACAAGATAGAATATACCACTGCCGGAAACAACACCAGCTACCGTAACATGATTGACATCATGGCCGACGGCAAACGCTGGACTAACCTCCGTGCCGATGGTACTATCAGTAACGACCCGGTAGAACTGGCCGAAATGAATGCGAACACCACCATGTGGTCACCATGGATGAATCAGAACGTACTGACAAGCTGGGCCATAGAAGACGGATCGTTCTTACGTCTCAACACACTGACCGTAGGTTATACTTTACCGAAATCATTGACCCGCAAAGTCGGCATCAACAATCTGCGTTTCTATGCTACAGGCTATAACCTGCTCTGCATTACCGGCTACTCAGGCTTCGATCCGGAAGTATCTACCAGAACTAAAACTGCTCTGACACCGGGAGTGGATTACTCGGCATACCCCAAAAGCCGCCAGTTTGTAATCGGTGTAAACTTGAACTTCTAAACCATCTATTGTCATGAAAAATAAATTATATACTACGCTTACAACCGCATTCATAGCCGGAGGATTCCTGCTGTCGGCCTGCGGTGATAATATTCTGGATACACAGTCACCCTCTTCTATGGATGACAAGAACATATTCTCAATCTACGACCTGGCCATCGGTACCATCAACAATATCTATACTTACTATGGCGAGCAGAACCACCGTGCACGTTATTTCTGCTACTATGGTATGAATACCGACATAGAATGGCTGAACGGTTCGGACGGAGGTGATGACAAAGCCAATATGGTCAACTACAATACGTTGCCCAATAACGGCCAATTAAACATTGCCGATGCCAAAGAGCCCTGGTCAAACATCTATTCAGGCATCGAGAAAGCAAATCTGGCCATCGAAGGCTTACAGGCATACGCCGACTTGGAAAACGACGAAGGTCTGCGCCAGCTGTATGGCGAGGCACTGACCTTACGCGCCATTGCCTATATTGACCTGATCAATGCCTGGGGAGACGTACCGGCACGTTTCGTAGCCATTACACCTGAGACAATCAACCTGCCACGTGAAGACCGGGATGTCATCTACAAACAAATCATAGCCGATCTGCAAACCGCACAGGAATATGTAGCATGGCCCAACGAACGTAGCGATACGCAAACAGTAGAACGTATCAACAAGGCATTCGTAAAAGGATTCCTGGCACGTGTCTGCATGCAGGCCGCAGGCTATTCGCTTCGTTCCGACGGTACAGTGCGCCAAAGCTCTGATCCAGATCTGTCAGTATCCGTACTCTACCCCATTGCCTTGCAGGCTTGTAAGGAAGTTATGGATCAGGAAGGAAAATATGTGGCACTGAAAAACAATTTTGTAGATGTATTCAAAGGCAACTGTCAGGATGATATCGCTGCCGGCGGTGAATCGCTTTGGGAAGTGCCTTATGCAAATTCTCCTTCCGCACGCGGACGTATGGTTTACACCTACGGCACCAAACATGCAGCAATCGACCAGTTTGTAAAAGCCAAACAAGGCGGACAGGTAGGTCCTCTGCCCAATGTATTCTTCGATTATTCCATCAAGGACAAACGCCGCGACGTAACTTGCGTTCCCTACACGTGGGTAGAAAAGAATGCCGGCTCCGGAGTAGCCGTACAAGAGCTCAGTACACTTAAAAGCTGGTATTTCGGCAAGATGCGTTACGAATGGATGACACGAGGCGCTTCCATCAGTTCCACCGATGACGGTATCAACAAAATCTACATGCGTTATGCCGACGTGGTACTGATGCGTGCCGAACTGGAGAATGAGCTGAATGGTCCCAACGCTGCTGCTCCGTACTTGAAGCAGATACGTCAACGTGCTTTCGACCCAGCTGATTGGGCTACCGAAGTAGAAACTTATGTCAGCAATGCCAGTGCCAGCAAACAAGCCATGTTCGATGCAATCGTCGACGAACGTGCGTATGAATTCTGTGGCGAAATGCTGCGCAAAGCCGACCTCATCCGCTGGAACCTGCTGAAAGCCAAAATGGATGAAGCCAAAGAAAAGATGTACCGTTTACGCGAACTGCAAGGCGAATATGCCGATCTGAATCCTTACCTGTACTACAACATGGTGGACTACAGCGACGGAGCAGACGGAAAGACCTATGCCGAAACGGCTCTGCAGATATATGGTCTGAACCACGGTGAAACGGAAGAGAACCCCGAAGGCTACGAATATACCTCATCCGACTCGAAAGGCGAAGTTTCCAAATGGATCAGTACCAGCAACCTGCCCGACGACAAAATAGAATCGCTCTATGCACGCGACCCGGACAAATATACATACTGGCCGATCTTCCAATACAACTTGGATGCCAACCCCTTGCTTGAGAACTATTCATGGTATTAAATAAACGGACTAATAAACAATAAACTACAATGAAAAGAAATATAATATACACCGCCTTCATGATAAGCTTACTGACCATGGGCGGTACACTGATAACGTCTTGCGAAGACATCGACCCGGTGCAGGAACTGAACCTGAGCCGCGTTCTGTCACCCACTGACCTGAGTGTACGTATTCGCAATCAAGTGAACATCGAAGCCAGTTGGGGCGTAGTGGATGACCGTACTCAAAGCTATACGTTGGAACTGTATGAGGGAACTACAGCCGAAGGTACTCCCGTCGTACAACAAAGCGGAATTACAAGCACTTCGTACACCATCAGTTCGGGAACAATGGGCGAAACTACCTACCTGCTGCGTGTAAAAGCAGTGGCCGAAGGCGTAGAAGACTCGAAATGGGCCGAACTTACGACCACCACACTGGCCGAACAGATCTTCAATAGCGTAGCTTCTGCCGACATTGCCGCATTGTCTGTCACACTGCGCTGGCCGGCCGGAGAGGCTGCCGACCTTATCACACTGACACCTGCCGAGGGTTCTACAGCACCGGTTGTGACCTACAACGTCACTGCCGAAGACGTAGCCAACGGATATGCCGTCATCGAAGGACTGACAGAACAGACTGAATACACCGCTGTAATGACCCTGAACGGTCGCACACGTGGCACCGTTACCTTCAAGACAGCCATTGATACCGGCGACATGACTCAAATCGCTGCCGACGCCGACTTGGCCGCAGCCTTGGATGCAGCCGAAGAGGGAGAAAGCTTTGTCCTGATGGGAACAAACTACGAATTAGGTAGTTATGCCGTTACCAAGTCGTTCTCGCTGACATCACTCGACCCCAATAGCCCGGCTATCGTACACGGACGCTTTACAGTAAGCGCACCGGTAAGCTCAATAACCCTTGCCAACATCGTATTCGACGGCCAAGGCGATACGGACAACATCCTGGAACTGAAAGATGCAGCAGCCAACCTGGGAACACTGACCATCGAAGGATGCGAAATACGGAACATGGGTAAACACATCATGTACAACAATGCGAAAGGTACATTTGGCGACATTGTCATCAATAACTGTATCATCGACGGCATCGATGACGGAGGTGGCGACGGATTCGACATTCGCGGAGGCTCATTACAATCGCTCACTGTCACCAATACCACCATCAGCAACGGAGTCAGAACCCTGCTGCGTTGCCAGGTAGCCAACACGGTAAATGTCACCTTCCAGAACTGTACATTCTACAACATCTGTACGTTGGACAACTCGAACAACAGCGGACTCTTCCAAATGGACAAAACCAACGACAGCAGTCTGCTCACCGTTAAGAGCTGCCTTGTATATGGTGTAGGAACAGAGAACCCAAGTGCCGGAGAATCGGGAACATGGGCCAGAAGTTCCAAGTTCAAAGCCAGTGCCGAATACAGCAACAACTATTACTACAACTGTCCCAACCTGTGGGCAAGTCTTTACAAAGACGACCATTCAGCCGTAGCCACCGAAGCCGATCCGGCATTTGCAGATGCCGCCAACGGCGACTTCACCCTGACCAACGAAGACCTCATCTACAATCAGGTAGGCGACCCGCGCTGGTACTAATGAAAACTTGTTAGGCTTCTATAGCATATAGATTCCGGTTGACGAAAGGGGAGTACATCGCTTGATGTACTCCCCTTATTTTTGGAGCAAACACAAAGCATACGAACGGACAACAGCCGATGTGCGGCAGAAAAAGGCAGGCAGTCCGATCACTGTTCCCAAGCTGCAGAGTTGCTGCATCCAGGCTGCAGAGTCACTGCAAACAAGTTGCAGAGCTACTGCACGCAGGTTGCAGAGCTACTGCAAACAGCTTTGCAGTAACACTGCAAACAGGGATGCAGTGACACTGCAAACAAGGATGCAGCAACGCTGCAACCAGCATACACTGTCGCCACAACCCGTATGCATCCCCACAGAAGTCTGTGAGAGACGCTGTTCCATCGGGAGTTATGAGGAAAACAAAAGGGCGATGCAGGCAGAAACGGCTATTTCCGCTGCATCACCTTGTCACGATATTCGGTAGGGGTCATCTGCATCTTGGCCTTGAAGCACTTGCTGAAGTAGCGCGGATCGTTGATGCCGACCATATACGAAATCTGCGTCATGGAGTATTCGCCCGTCTCTATCAGCTGAACGGCACGGTTGATGCGCATCTCTTTGATAAATTCCACCGGCGCCAGTCCCGTCAGTGTCTTCAGCTTCTTGAAGAAGACGGAGCGGCTGACGGCCAGTTCGCGTACCAGGTCGTCCACAACCAAGTCGCCGTTGTCCATATTGGCTTCCATCAGTTCTACTAACTTGTCCATGAATTTGCGGTCGTTGGGCGACATCTCGGGCTTGGGCTTCTCTTCGGCTGCAGCCTCGGTTCCGGCGGTCGAAACGGTGGCAGTGGCCGACATGAACTCCTGCCGGAAAGCTTCCTGCCACTTGTGACGGCGGGCCAGCAGATTCTTGACGCGTGCTTTCAGGTAGGTGGCGCTGAAGGGCTTGGTGATGTAGTCGTCGGCACCGTACTCCAATCCTTCGAGCTTGCTCTCGATCGAAGTTTTAGCCGTAAGCAGTATAATCGGAATGTGGCTGGTGGTCATGTCCGCACGCAGCTCTTTCGTCATGGCGATGCCGTCCTTGCCGGGCATCATGACGTCGCTAATGATGATGTCGGGCAACAGCTGCAGTGCCTTGTTCAGTCCCTGTATGCCGTCTTCGGCCTCCACCACCCGGTAGTCGGCCGCAAAGATGCTGCGCAGGAACAGGCGAAGTTCCGGATTGTCCTCCACCAGCAGCATCGTCTCGCGGGCAACGGCCTTGTCGTCTTCCGCCTCGGCAACAGCCTCATGACCCGCTTCCGCTTCGGATGGAGTCACACCCTCTGCCGGTGCGTCACTGCGTTCTGCCGTCGTCGTCGCCATGCCGGCCGTAGCATCGTCCTGCAGGAATTCGGTGGTTGCATCGTAGTGTTCTTTTCCTTTTCGGAAGTCCACCCTGAAACAACTGCCCTCGCCCAGCTTACTGTCCACGGTAATGGTTGCCTTGTGCATCTCGACCAGTTCCCTTACCAGCGACAGGCCGATGCCGGTACTGCTGGCATGAGCAAACAGTTTGTGGTCCACCAAGTTCTCGAAACGCAGGAAGAGCGACTTGCGACGGTTCTCGTCGATGCCGATGCCCTGGTCCTGCACTCCGATAGAGATGGTCTTTTCGTCCTCGCGCACAAAGACGGAAATCATCTTGCCCTCGGGCGTGTATTTAAAGGCATTGGACAGCAGGTTGTACACAATCTTTTCCAGCTTGTCCGCATCGGCCCACAGGTAGAGGTCGTCCTTCTCGGCCTCGAGCAGGAAGTCGATGTGATGTTCCTCGGCCACGGACTCGAAGTTCTCCATAATCTTCCGGATGAAGGGTACCACCTCTATGCGCTGTACCTGCATCTTCATCTTCCGGTTCTGTATCTTCCGGAAGTCCAGTATCTGGTTGATCAGCCGCAACATCCGGTTGGTGTTGCGCTCCACTACCTTCAGCTGTTCGCGGGCATCGTCGGGCAGCGGTGTGTTCTGCAGCACGTATTCCACGGGGCCTGCTATCAGGGTGAGCGGAGTACGCAGTTCGTGCGATATGTCGGTAAAGAAGCGAAGCTTCATGTTCGTCAGCTGCTGTTCGATGGAGACTTTGTGCTTCAGCCGGTAAATGGTGAACAGGATATAGACGGCCGTCACCACCACGGCAAGCAGAAAGAGCACGTACAGGAAGTAGGCCAGCGGCGTCTCCCAGAAGGATGGCTCGATTTCTATCTCCAGCGTGCGTACGTTGTCCGTCCACACCCCGTCGGCGTTGGTCGAACGTACCTTGAACGTATAGTGTCCCTTCGGCAGATTGGTGTAAGTAGCGGTGCGCTGCGTGCCCACATAGTTCCACGCCTTTTCGAAGCCTTCCAGGATATAGGCATACTGTATTTCGGAAGGAGCCGAATAGTCGAGTGCCGCGTACTGCAAGGTAAAGATGTTCTCCCGATGCGACAATACCAGTTCGCTCACGTCGTCCAGACTCTGCTTCAGCACGGAGCTGCTTGCCGAAGGCGTTACGTTCTTGTTCGCAATCAGCAGTTTGGAGAATACGACAGGCGGCACGAAACTGCTCTTCCGTATCGAGTCGGGGCAGAAGAAGAAAACACCGTCGCTTGCTCCGAACATCATCTTTCCCTGCGAAGTATAGGCCGAAGCCGCCTCGCTGAAGCGCACACGGAAGGAAATGGACTTGTCGCTGTAGTTCTCGAACCGTTCGTCCGAAGGCACAAACTTGCTGATGCCGTTCTCGGTACTCATCCAGAGGTTGCCCGCTCCGTCTTCACGGATGGACAACAGCACGTCCGACGGCAGACCGTTTTCCACACTGTACGACTGGAACCGCGCCTTTCCCTGTCCGTCGAGCGACAGCAGTTTGTTCAGTCCGCCGCCAAAGGTAGCCAGATACAGTTCATTCTGCCGGGTCGAGATAATCCAGTGCACATCGTTGTTGCTCAGGCTGTGCTCGTCCTCCGGAATGCGCTGGAAGTGATGGAACACCGCCTCCTCGGCCGACTTGAAACTATCCTTCACGACCAGAGCGCCCAGCGTAGTACCAATCCAGATGTTGCCCCGACCATCACCCGTGATGAAGCGCGCCTTGTAACAGTTATCTATGGGATAGCCTTTCAGGTGGTTGCGGTGGTTCATGAACACTTCCCTGCCGCTTTCGTCACGCGTCAGGTAATTGACTCCCCCACCGAAGGTGGCCACCCAGATGCGGCCCCGTCTGTCCTCATAGACACAATATACATTGTCGTCGCTCAGGCTGTAAATGTCGTCCTTGCTGTAGCGGTAGCGCGTCAGGCTGTACTTTCCGCCGTGCGGTTCAGCCTTGACAAGGCCGTCACCCTTGGTCGCTATCCACAGGCAGCCCTTGCTGTCCTGCAGCAGGAAATAGACATTGCCTTCCATCGGCTTCCCGGTGAGCGACACACTGCCGGCCTCGGTCAGATAGCCCTTGTACGTCCGGTTGAAGTCATATACCCGCAACTTACCGTCTTTCAGTCCCACCCACAGGTTGTGGTCGCTGTCTTCGCAGATGGCACGCACCTCGTTGCTCAACGACTCGTAACTGTGCGCAACCGGAGTAAACAGGCTGAACTGAGACGGACGGAAGGTCACCTTCTCCAAACCCTTGGAGTGGGTACACATCCACAGATTGCCCTGACGGTCGGAAAAAGCGGAATGTATCTTGTTGGAGAAGCGCCAGCTGCCGTCGGACAGACTGTTGTAGAACGGCCGCAGGCAGTCGGCCTGCCTGTCGAAACGCGAGAATCCGCCGCCATAAGGATGCACCCACACCGTTCCATATACATCCTCGTGAATGTGGAAAGCCGGACGCGAACGGTCGGTACTGGTCGGCTCTACCGCTATAACTTCGGTCTTCAGCCGGCGGGTCTGCGGATTGAAGTGAACAACCGTACCCGGCACTTCCTGTTCGAACCAGACTTCTCCCGTCCTGTCACAGTAGGCCGACAGCACAGGCGCCGCAGGGAAGTGCGAAGCGTCATAGTGCGTCTTCTCTCCCGAAGACAGATTGCAGACGAAGAAACCGTCGCTGGCAGTGACCAACAACACGTCATCTCCCTCCAGACTGTGAATAGAGACTACCCGCGACGAAACGGGAAGCTGCAACAGGCGGAACTGCCCGCCCGACTTCCGGTATCGCCATACACGTCCGTTATCCGAGCCGAAAAGCACCTCCTGACCCGACTCGCAACAGGCATAGAAAGGCTGCTCTTTCGGAGCATCCTCCTGTGCCGTCCCGGCAAAATAAAACACCGGCGTCCTGCTGCCCGACGACAACAGGCCCAACCCGTTGTCCGTCAACAGCCATTCGTGTCCGGAATAGTCGCGACAGACATCGTTCAGCCGAACGGCCGGAAAGTGTTCCGAACGCACCTTATACCACTCAGCCGACAAACGGTATGTAGCCGAATCGGTGCTGACCCTGATGGCTCCTTCCTTTTCGGTAAGCAGCCACAGGATGCCGCCGGGCAACGGCTTAATGGCACGCACGTTGCAAGCACTCCCTTCTTCCTGCATAGACGGCACGCGCTCGAAGACCTCCGTCCGCGGGTCGAAGCGGAACGCCAGATTGTCGTACGTCAGCAACCAGATGAACCCGTACTCGTCTTCGTACATATAGTCCACACGGTTGTTGGTCAACGCAATCCGGTTGTTCGGACGTGCCTTGTAAGTCTTGAACGAATATCCGTCGAACTTGTTGATGCCGTCCCACGTCGAGAACCACATGTTCCCCTTCTTGTCCTGAAGGATCGACATAATTGTATTTTGCGAAAGCCCGTCTTCGGAAGAATAATGGGTAAACAGACAGTCGGAATGTCCGCTCACCGGCAATGCCCACAAACAGAGCACACACCCGACAACAGCATACAGGAGGTTTTTCATAAGCATAATCAATCTTTGGCGTAAAGATACGGATTTCAACAAGAACAGACACCGGAAATCAAAGAAACTTGCACGGCCCGACACAGAAAAAAGACCATTTCAGCCGGGAATCGCCCCGCAAATCGTATATTTGCATATCCAAGAGGCTCGCGACCTCCCCAACCGATGCCCCGACCTCGAACGGAAGTGCCAAGTTTTACTTACGGAAATCTCCAAATCCAACATACAATCATGAAACGATTTCTCTGCCTGCTGCTATGCGCTGCTTCTTCCATCATGAGCGCCGTTGCGCAAACCGGCGATTCCCTGTCTTACGGCGTGACGGGCAACATGCCTTCCTTCTACACACAGCTCAAACAGCAGCTCACCTACCCCATGGCCTGGGGAAACGCCCCGACCCGCGACTTCGGCCAGTGGCGCCTACAGGCACGCGACATCCTGCAAACGTGTATGCAAAACCTGCCCCCCGCCCCTGATGCCTACGACATGACCGTCATTGCCACCGAACGGCGCAACGGCTACGAGGCACGCAAGGTCGCGTTCAATCTGTCCGCGTGGTATCGCGTGACGGCCTATCTGCTGGTGCCCGACGGTACGGGTCCTTTCCCTGCCATCGTCATGCTGCACGACCACGGTGCACACTTCAGCATCGGCAAGGAGAAATTAGTGCGCCCCTTCCTGGTAAGCCCCGAAACGGCTGCCGATGCCGACCAATGGGTGCAGCGTTACTACGACGGACAATACACCGGCGACTACTTTGCCCGACACGGCTATGTGGTACTGGCCGTCGATGCCCTGCTTTGGGGCGAACGGGGCCGCCGGGAAGGAGCCGACTACGACGTACAGCAGGCATTGGCATCCAACTTTCTGCAAATGGGTACTTCGTGGGGCGCGCTGATCAGTGCCGACGATGTACGGAGCGCCGAGTTTTTGGCTTCGCTTCCGTGTGTCGATAAGGAACGGATAGGATGTATGGGGTTCTCTATGGGGGCTTACCGCTCGTGGATGCTTGCGGCGCTGACCGATACGGTCAAGGCAGCGGCTTCGGTCTGCTGGATGAACACGACCGAGCACCTGATGACGCCGACCAACAATCAGAACAAAGGAGGCTCGGCCTTTGCCATGCTCATTCCGGGCATCAGACGCTACTTAGACTATCCGCATGTAGCCGCCATCGCCTGCCCCAAACCTTCCCTGTTCTTCTGCGGAAGCAAGGACAAGTTGTTTCCCCTCGAGGGCGTGGAGGATGCTTTCGCCAGTATGCAACAGGTATGGGACAGCCAGCACGCCGCCAAGAATCTTGTCACCCGCGTATGGGACGAAAAGCACTTCTTCAGCAAAGACATGCAACAGGCCACCCTCGCCTTCTTCGACCGGCACCTAAAGCCCTGACTGACAAAGACGGACGCCACGGATGCGGAACCGCTTACTTCAGTTGCTTCTTTATCCACTCCCAGTGACTGCGCTCGGTGTCGTCCGAAGTCCAATGCTCGTTGACGGGGGTTATCAGGGCTTCCTTGGGGCACGACAGCACATTATAGACGGCATAGCTGGTAGTGGGCGGGCATACGTCGTCGTTGTATCCCCACGTCATACGGACAGGAACCTGAATGCGACGGGCAAAGTTGACTACGTCATAGTAGGCCATCGTCCGCAACTTGTCGGGAGTGTCCATGCCTTCGGTGCGGAAGAAGTGCGGATACCCGCCTGCCCGTCCGGCTTGGTAGCCCGCCATGTCGCTCAGTGCCGGATGATTGGCCACGCAGGCGGTGACGCGTTTGTCCAATCCGGCAGTAATCAGTGCCAAGGCTCCGCCCTGACTGCCTCCCTGCACAATGACGTTCTTCCCGTCCCACTCGGGCAGAGAAGTCAGCAGATCGATGCTGCGTATACAGGCCAGATAAACGCGCTTCATGTAGTAATGGTCCCGGTTGTCCAGACCATTCATCAGATAGCCGTTCTCGCGTCCGTTGAAGGCATCACTGATTTCACGGAAAGTTTCGGCACTCATTTCCGGATTCAGGCCGTGTATCTCGATTTCGAAACGGATGCATCCCTCTTCGGCATAGTACTTGTGGCGCAAAGGGTCCTTAATAGTCTTGATGCCTGCTCCCGGAGGACAAAGCACCACAGGACACGCCCCTTTAGCCGCCTGCTTGGGATAAAACAGATAGCCGTAAACGGACTGTCCGCGCGCACTGACCTGCAACTTGACGAGGTAGCAGTCTATCCGGTCGGTACAATACTGTTCGGCACGCACCTTCGTATATTTCAGAGGAACTTTGGCCAGTTCGGCTTTGTTTTTCTCCCAGAACTCCTCGAAATCAGCAGGTTTCGTGGTATAGGGGCGAATCTCCTCAGGCGAGAAGCCTACCTTGATGTGATGACGGTACGTCTTCCCGTCCACCGTAGCCCACATGCGGCAGTCGCGGAAACCCGGCTGCTTCATGGTGCCCACGTTTATCACAGCCTTTCCGTGTTTCAGCTGCACGCTGCCTTGGGCGTCGGCCGGCATCATGTCGCCGCCCATCTCGTAGTGAACGGTGACCCCGTCCTGCGGCATGCCG